>NZ_BAAGVX010000039.1:0-246563 GCF_054780655.1 Marinomonas epiphytica | reverse complement strand
TCCCGAACTCAGAAGTGAAAAGCGCCATCGCCGATGGTAGTGTGGGAGATCCCATGTGAGAGTAGGTCGTCGTCAAGCTTTAATACAAGAGAAACCCCATACGACAAATGTCGTGTGGGGTTTTTTATTGCAGACACGCATGTGAGAGTAGGTCGTCGTCAAGCTTTAATATAAGAGAAACCCCATACGACAAACGTCGTGTGGGGTTTTTTCGTTTACAGCGCCAAAACGTCAATCCCAAGCTCCGACTCGTAGGGCGCCGTTAGGCCGCAGGCCGTAATGCGCCGCTGGGTGCAAAGCGCCCATATAACCGATATTGAACATATCGATTGTGGTTATCCATTTACTTGCGCCTGTCTCGTACCTCGACGCGTCTGCGTAAATGCATAACCGCAACCTATTATATTTTTTCACATCCCCAATCGTAGGGCGCCGTTAGGCCGAAGGCCGTAATGCGCCGTGGGTGCGAAGCGCCCATATAACCGATATTGAACATATCGGTTGTGGTTATCCATTTACTTGCGCCTGTCTCGTACCTCGACGCGTCAGCGTAAATGAATAACCGCAACCTATTAAATTTTATTGCATCCCCAATCGTAGGGCGCTGTTAGGCCGAAGGCCGTAATGCGCCGTGAGTGCGAAGCACCCGTATAATTTACATTGGGCGTATCGGTTGTGGTTATCCATTTACTTGCGCCTGTCTCGTACCTCGACGCGTCTGCGTAAATGTGAATAACCGCAACCTATTATATTTTTTCACATCACCAATCGTAATGCGCCACACCCATGATTGAACCAAATTGCGTTGGTGTAACATGAGGGCTACGCCCTCGGCTGTAGGGCGCCGTTAGGCCGAAGGCCGTAATGCGCCGTGAGTGCGAAGCACCCATGATTGAACCAAATTGCGTGGTGTAACATGAGGACTACGCCCACGGCTGTAGGGCGCCGTTAGGCCGAAGGCCGTAATGCGCCGTGAGTGCGAAGCACCCATGATTGAACCAAATTGTGTTGGTGTAATACGAGGGCTGCGCCCTCGGCGTCAGATTCGCTTCGCGAACCGTGACACAAATTACACAAAATCCATGGTGATCAGCACCGCAAATCGTAATACGCCAATCGCCCTGTTATTTCTTGGCTTTGCCTTCGAAGAACATGTTAACAGTGAAGTCTTCTGTACCGATGCGACCTCCATCGATATTAAAGTCTGCGAACTTTAGGTCAACAGAGCCTTCGAAGCCCGCGCGGTAATCTCCCCATGGAGAATCGCCTTCACCAATTAAATTGGCATCAAAAGAAATGGCTTTGGTAACTCCGTGTAGGTTTAAGTCACCATTTACCTTAACCATGCCATCACCTAGGTCGCTGATGCTGGTACTTTTGAATGTTGCTGTAGGGTATTTAGAGGCATCCAAAAAGTCTGATCCTGTGATGTGCTTATCGCGCTGAGCATGGTTAGAATCAAAACTCTGGGTTTGAATAGTGACCATGACGCTTGAATCGTTAATGTTATCTTTATCGTATTCAAAGCTACCTGAGAAGTCGTTAAAGCGTCCTTTTACCCAGCTAATGCCGATGTGTTTTACTTTAACATCTATTTGCGAATGGGCACCTGCAGTAGCGTCATCAATAACATAAGTTGCTGCATTGACTGCGCTAGCTGAAATAACGCACAAGCCGAGTAGGCTGCTCTTTAAGATATTTTTCATGGTTTCTCCTTAAGTCCTAACATGTTTTTCAGGGTGGTGTCTTTATCAATGAAATGGTGCTTTAGTGCTGCCAAAGTGTGAAGGATGACTAATCCCATTAGCGCATAAGCAGCATAGTAGTGTATATCGCCAGCATAAGTTGCTTGGTTTTCAATAAAATCTTTAGGTCCTGGTAAATTAAACCAGTCAAAAATGTCGATGCCTTGCCCACCAGCAAAGCTAATCAGAAGGCCGGAAAGTAAAATAGCAAAGCTCAAGATATATAAAGTTTTGTGGGCGAAGCTACTTGCCTTGTTAATAAAGTGGCTATTGCTTGGGGGAGGTTTTGGGGTTTTGCTAAGAATGCGCCAAACTATTCGAATGGTCATTAATATTAATACTAGAAGGCCTATGGCTTCGTGAATTTGTGGTGCCAGTGTGTACATAGGATCGTAGTAACTTAAATCGACCATATACCAGCCTAAAGCAAATAAGCCAATAACTACTATGGCGAGTAGCCAGTGCAAAGTAATCGTTAGCCAACCCCATTGCTTTTCAGTGTTTTTGAAGTGTTTAATAAACTGCATGAATTCTGTCCATTCAATTAAGAATGTATACACTCTAATACATGTTTAGACTTAATTCTAAGCAGATAGTTCTAAAAAAAGTGTTTATTCATAATAATTTCTTTTTTGAAATTAAAGATGTGATCGGTAGATGCAGGAAAGCTTTTCAAGCAAAGTAATGAAAAGGCAGGCTGTACAAGGACTAACTAGGTTTGTCGGCTTGTTGAGTATTTGAAGTTAAGCTAGCTAATTATGCTTTGTCAGGTAATGGAATGCCAGAGGAGCTCTTCACACGGTTTAGTACAACTGTTGAGGTTAGGTCTCTAACGCTGGGTAAGCTTGATAGTGATTCGGTCAGAAAACTTGAAAGAGAATTAAGGTCTTCACTGATTACTCTGAGCCAAAAGTCATACTCTCCTGTCACTGAATAGCATTCGAGTATGGTTGGCATTTCTTCTACTGCATTGCGAAAGGTATGACATGCATTAGGAGTGCTTTTATTGAGTACGACATTCACAAAAGCGGTAACGCTGAAGCCAAGTTGCTTTGCATCGAGTTGGGTTACATAGGCCTCAACTAGGCTGTTTTGTTCTAGACGATGTAGTCGTCTTGAACACTGGGATGGTGATAGGTTGACTTGCTCAGATAAGGCAACGTTTGAAAGACGAGCGTTTTGTTGTAAGGCTTTAAGCAGACGCCAGTCGTAGCTATCGAGTTCGACATTGTTCATTCAAGATTCCTTTACCCTCTAGTAGATATAATATTTTTTTATAATTGGGGCCTATACAACAAGAATAATGAGTTTTAGGAATGAAACAAGAGATAAACAAGCAAAACACATAATTTTATGCGTTTTTTTTACACAATTTTTGCTGGTTATGAAGGTTGTTTGAAACAGCGCAAGAAACATTGCGCTGTTTCAGTTTTGGCTACTTAGGAAGGTTGTCTGATAACCAATTGATTGCTTGTGGGTAAGGGGCTGGCATATCTAGATCAGATAATGCTTGTTGTAAGTCGCCAATAGAGGCAGAGCAGAAATTCAAGTGTCCGACTTTACGGCCTGGTCTAACTTCTTTTTTATACCAGTAAAGCTCTAGCCCTTTTATATTCAGCCACTGATAGTCAAGCTCAACACCAATTAGGTTAACCATCATGCTTTGATTTTTAACCTGAATAGGGGATAAGGGTAAGCCTGACACAGCACGAACATGGTTTTCGAATTGGCAGGTGCTCGCTCCAGCTTGGGTCCAATGGCCACTGTTATGAACTCGTGGAGCCAGTTCATTAATGAGTAGCTGATCGCCTACTCGGAAACATTCCATTGCCATAACGCCTACATAGTCTAAGGCGTCCATTAACTTACCTAGCATTTGCTCCGCTTTTGCTTGATATTGATTAAGGCGCTCAAGTGGCGAAATAGAAGCATATAAAATGCCGTTGATATGAAGGTTCAGAGTAAGAGGGTAGAAGTGCTTAGTGCCATCTTTACCTCGCACGCCAACAAGAGAAACCTCTTCGTCAAAGTTTATTGCTTGCTCGGCGATAGCATAGCCTTTCCAGTCTTCAGGTATTTCTGCGCCTTCATTGGCTTTAAGCCAATATTGGCCTTTACCATCGTAGCCACCGCGACGACGCTTCATTAAAACTCGGTCACCAAGCGTGTCATAGGCTTTTGCAGCAGTAGAGTCTGATTCAACAGGAAACCAAGGTGCTGTTGCGAGTTCGAGACGATCTAACCACTGTTTTTGAGTAAGGCGGTCAGCAAGCTGCGGAAAAGTCGCAAGATTAACAAAGTTACTGTGGGTCGCTAACTGTTGAGTGGCCGCCGTTTGGGGCCACTCCTCACGCTCAGCGGTAACAATATCTTGCTCTTTTAGATCAAGCTCAGAGTCTGCTTCGATATCCACAGGACGAATGTCTAACCCAAGTGGGTTACCAGCTTGCTTAAGCATGGCGCCAAGTTGGCCTGCACCTAATACCCATAATGTAGACATTTTATGCCTCCCTAGGATCTGGATTAGAAAGCACGGTTTCAGTTTGCTGAGTTCTGAAAGCTTCAATACGTTTAGCAAGCTCGCTGTCTGTGTTAGCAAGAATTTGGCAAGCTAACAAGCCTGCATTAAAAGCACCTGCTGTACCTATGGCTAACGTACCTACCGCTACGCCTTTAGGCATTTGAGCGATAGATAATAAGCTGTCCATTCCGTTAAGGGCTTTGCTTTGCACTGGAACACCTAGAACAGGAAGTCTTGTATGAGCTGCAACCATGCCTGGTAAATGAGCGGCACCGCCAGCACCACCGATAATAACTTCAAAACCATTGCTAACTGCGCTTTCGGCGAACTCTGCAAGCTTTACTGGAGTGCGGTGAGCGGATACCACTTCCACATGGTAACTTACTCCCAGTGTGTCCATGATCTCTGCAGCAGCTTCCATTGTGCTCCAATCACTTTTTGAACCCATAATTAAGGCGACTTTAGCTTGCAAAATACATTCTCCCATTGCGTCGGATTTAGGTGGTTGTTCTAGAGTAGGTCGATTCCACTAAAATAGATCAATGAATGGCTTTATTGATCAAATTTAGATCTTTTCATAAGGGCGCTAATATAGCCGATTTTCGCTAAAACAGCGAGTGTTCAGAGGGCTTGTAGGGTGAGAGTGTTTTGACCTAGTAGTCAAAAAAAGAGCGACTTAGAGTCGCTCTTTTAAATACTGTTCGTAATCAGGAATTTCTTTTTCAAATTCACTTTCAAAAAAAGGTGAAGAGACTAAGAAGTTTGCAGAAGATACGCTACAAGCAATGGGAATGTTCCACACCGCGGCCACACGTAACAGTGCTTTTATATCTGGATCGTGGGGCATTGGCTCAAACGGGTCCCAGAAAAAAATCAACACGTCAATTTCACCTTCAGCAATCATACCACCAAGCTGTTGATCCCCACCGAGTGGGCCGCTGATGAGCGCATTGACTGGAACACCAAGTTCTTTTTGCAGTAAATTACCTGTTGTTCCTGTGGCCATTAACGAATGCTTTACGAGCTTAGATTTATGGGCCCGAGCCCATTTTATGAGCTCGGGTTTCATATTATCGTGGGCAACTAAAGCAACCTTCTTAATAGCGCGAGTTGTGACTGTTTTCTTCTGCACCGTTACGTCCTCGAGATACGCTAAATTAAGCTATATCACCAACTTTTACTACTTTCATAGCATTAGTTGTACCATAGCTCACAAGGTGATCACCTTTTGTCACAATGACTAGATCGCCATCTTGAACATAACCTAGGTTTTTAACTTGATCCACCAGGCCAGAGATAATGTTATCTACATTGTATTCTTGAGATGAGAAAGAAACTGGCGTAACACCACGATAAAGTGCTGCTTTATTCAGTGTTGCTTGGTTTGGTGAGAGAGCATAGATAGGTAGACCTGAACTAATGCGAGACATTAGAAGAGGGGTTGTGCCTGACTCTGTTAAGCTGATGATCGCTTTAACACCTTCAAGATGGTTTGCTGCATACATTGCTGACATGGCAATGGCTTCATCTACATTAGTGAATTTCACATCTACACGGTGCTTAGAGCGTTTGATAGCAGGCTGTTTCTCAGCGCCTAAACAAACGCGGTTCATCGTATTGATTACTTCTTCAGGGTAGTCGCCTGCAGCCGTTTCAGCAGATAGCATCACAGCATCTGTACCATCTAGAACAGCGTTGGCAACGTCGAATACTTCGGCACGTGTTGGCATAGCGCTGGTGATCATGGTTTCCATCATTTGGGTTGCCGTGATCACAGGGCGGTTCAATTGGCGACAACGTTTGATCATGTGTTTTTGTACACCGATTAGCTCAGCATCACCAATCTCAACCCCTAGGTCGCCACGGGCAACCATAACGGCATCAGAAGCAAGAATGATGTCATCTAGAGTCTTGTTATCAGCTACGGCTTCAGCACGTTCTACTTTAGAAACGATTCCGGCTTTTAAGCCTGCTGCTTCAGCAAGTCCGCGAGCTTCTTCTAAGTCAGCGGCACTGCGAGGGAAAGAGACAGCTAAGTAATCAGCTTTTAGAGCTGCGGCTGTGATGATATCTGCTTTGTCTTTCTCAGTTAGAGCAGCAGCGGATAGACCACCACCTTGGCGGTTAATACCTTTGTTGTTAGATAGCGCGCCGCCAACAATAACTTTAGTGATAACTTCAAGACCTTTAACTTCAAGTACTTCTAGAACAACTCGACCATCGTCAAGCAGCAGAACGTTACCCGGTTCAGAATCTTCTGCAAGTTGAGGGTAGTCAATACCAACTCGAGTTGCGTCACCGTTGTTTTTGTCAAAACCAACATCAAGAATAAATGTTGCGCCTTCTTCTAATTCAACTTTGGTGTCCTTGAAACGAGCGATGCGAATTTTTGGTCCTTGAAGGTCTCCTAAAATAGCGACATGGCGGTTGTTTTTCTTTGCCATTGCACGAACGACTTCGGCACGGTTAATGTGGTCTTCCGGTTGGCCATGAGAAAAATTAAGACGAAATACATTTGCGCCAGCTAAAATTAATTTTTCAATCATTTCTGGAGAGCTGGAAGCTGGGCCAAGAGTAGCAACAATTTTTGTTCTGCGAGTCATTATAAATACCAAAGTTTTTAGGGGCTTGAAACAAGTATATGAAAAGACAAAGGCTGCGTCAGCAGCCTTTGTTAAAATGCTTATTTTGCATTCATTAGAGCGATGGTGTTATCTAACATGCGGTTAGAGAAGCCCCACTCGTTATCATACCAAGCCATTACTTTAACAAGCTTACCTTGTACGCGAGTTTGAGTCGCATCAAAGTTAGAAGTGAAGGTGTTGTGGTTGAAGTCAGAAGAAACAAGTGGCTCGTGATTAACTTGTAGAACTTGAGCAAGTGTAGCGTCTTCTTTAATTGCGTTTTCAATAATGCTGTTTACTTCTTCTACAGTTGTTTCACGTGGTGCAGAGAAAGTAAGGTCAACAAGAGAAACATTGATTGTTGGAACGCGAACCGCCATACCATCGAACTTACCCACTAATTCTGGAACAACTAGGCCAACGGCAGCTGCCGCACCTGTTTTACTTGGGATCATGTTCATTGCCGCTGCACGTGCGCGGTATAGGTCGTCATGGTACACATCTGATAAACGTTGGTCGTTAGTGTAAGCATGAATAGTCGTCATTAAACCGCTTTCAATACCAAGCTTGTCGCTTAGTGGTTTCGCAATTGGCGCTAGGCAGTTAGTAGTACAAGATGCGTTAGAGATAACGGTCATGTCAGAGGTTAGAACGTCTTGGTTCACACCGTAAACAACTGTTGCATCAACTTCTTTACCTGGTGCAGAAATGATAACTTTCTTAGCACCAGCTGAAATATGAGCGCTGGCTTTTTCTTTAGTGGTGAAGAAACCAGTACACTCATAAACTACATCTACACCCAACTCTGCCCAAGGAAGGTCTGCTGGATTGCGCTCAGAAAAGGTACGGATTTTATCTTGGTTTATGTATAGCGCTTCATCGTCAAAAGTAACGTCTTCATTAAAACGACCGTGAACAGTGTCGTATTTAGTCAGGTGAGCGTTTGTCTTAGAATCACCTAGGTCGTTTATGGCAACCACTTGGATTTGGTCTCTTTTACCTGATTCGTAAAGCGCTCGTAGAGTGTTACGACCAATACGTCCATATCCATTAATTGCTACCTTAATTGTCATGTTCACCTCTGAGTAACTAATTTTTAATGCCTGTTATTTTTCAAACAAGTTCGAAAATGAAAATTTCTTGTAAGTAAAAATACTACAAAACACGTTTTTTAAGCAAGGATTAGTGTGTGTTTTCCTTTGTTTTGAGTGTTTTTTAAACTATTTTGAAGCTTGTTCTCATGTATATCTTATTTTTGTTACAAAATAATGTTAACTAAGAATAAAAAAGTACATGAAATTGCTTTTGTGAAATTAAATTACAGTTTTATGGTGATTAGATGGGGTGAATTTAACAAAAGAGCTTTATTAGTGCGTTTTTTGTAGTAATATTACATAAAATTTATTCCGATTCAGTGGTGGAAGCTGAAAGGTAATGAACTGGAGTCAGTCATGAATCAAACCGTACTAAATGTAACGAATACTATTATTGAACGCAGTAAAACGCTTCGTCAGCAATACTTAAAAGATATGAAACAAGCTGAGCAACAGGGACCTCACCGTGGTGCCTTGTCGTGCGGTAACCTTGCTCATGGCTTTGCCGCTTGCCAACCACAAGAGAAGCAAACACTTACGTTAATGGAGCAAGCAAACGTGGGTATTGTATCTTCTTACAATGATATGTTGTCTGCTCATCAGCCATACGAAAACTATCCTGATAAAATTCGTGCAGCAGTTAAGGAAATGGGGTCAATTGCTCAGTTTGCGGGCGGTGTACCAGCAATGTGTGATGGTGTAACTCAAGGTCAAGACGGAATGGAGCTTAGCTTGTTCAGTCGTGACAACATTGCTCAGGGTGCTGCAATTGCTTTATCTCATAACATGTTTGACTCTGCAGTTTTCTTAGGGATATGTGACAAAATTGTCCCTGGGCTTTTGATTGCCGCATTACGCTTCGGGCACCTGCCAAGTTTGTTTATTCCTGCAGGGCCAATGCATTCTGGTATCTCAAATGCAGAAAAAGCTGCAGTACGTCAGCGTTTTGCAAAAGGGCAGGCAAGCCGCGATGAATTGCTTGCTGCCGAATCAGCTTCTTATCACAGTGCAGGTACATGTACTTTTTATGGTACAGCAAACTCAAACCAGCTACTTGTTGAGATGATGGGTTTACAGTTACCTGGCTCTTCCTTTGTGAATCCGAACGATCCTCTGCGTGAGGCTCTGACAAAACATGCCGCTCAATTGGCGACTAAAATTACCGCTCTTGGTCGTGATTATCGTCCGATGTATGACATTGTAGATGAGCGCAGTATTGTAAACTCGATCGTTGGCTTGTTAGCAACAGGAGGGTCAACTAACCACACGATGCACATTGTTGCCTATGCTCGTGCTGCTGGCATCATTGTTACTTGGGATGACTTTGCAGAGCTTTCAAAAGTCGTGCCGTTATTAACTCGAATTTACCCTAATGGCCAAGCCGATATTAACCACTTCCATGCGGCAGGTGGTATGGCTTACCTTGTGAAGCAATTGCTCAAGGGTGGTTTGCTACATGAAGATGTTAATACCATTGTTGGCCGAGGTTTGTCTAATTACGCTAAAGAACCTTTCTTGGAAGGTGAGCAAGTAGTCTGGCGAGACGGATCAGAAAGCAGCCTAGACGAGGATGTTGTACGTCCAATTGAAAATCCATTTAGTAAAGAAGGTGGACTAGCCCTATTGAAAGGTAATCTGGGCCGTTCGGTGATTAAAGTATCTGCTGTAAAAGAAGAGAACCGTGTAATTGAAGCTCCTGCCGCTGTTTTTCATGATCAGAATGCTTTAGCTGATGCGATCTCTAGTGGTAAATTAAAGCGAGACTGTATTGCGGTAGTGCGTTTTCAAGGCCCGAAGGCGCTCGGGATGCCTGAGCTACATAAACTGACGCCATTTTTAGGTAATTTGCAAGACCAAGGTTATAAGGTTGCCCTTGTAACAGATGGGCGTATGTCTGGTGCTTCTGGTAAGGTTCCAGCCGCGATACATTTGACACCTGAAGCCTTAGACGGTGGTCTGATTGCCAAGATTCAAGATGGTGATTTACTTCGTTTAGATGCAAATGAAGGCACGCTATCACTCTTGTTATCTGAGCAAGAGCTTGAAGGTCGTGAAGCAGCAAGCCAAAACTTAACTAACTCTCATCAAGGGATGGGAAGAGAATTGTTCAGTGCACAACGTATGTTTGTAAGTGGTGCAGAACAAGGAGCATGTAGCCTCTTTAATGACTAACGGTTCCTCTGATTGTTAGTATTTATACTAACGACGGTGTTTCAGGGCTTACTCATGTAAGCCCTTTTTTTTGCTGTAAATAAGGCACAAAAAAACCGAGCGACGTATGGCTCGGTTTTTTAGGTTCGATGAATTTAATCTAAGGTCTTGAGAGATTGCTCGTAGTCATCGAAGGATTGTTTTACTTCTTCGTCAGGCTCACCGCTAACTAAGCTCACGACTACAATTGCGATCGTTGATAGAATGAAACCAGGAACGATTTCATATAAATCAAACCAACCACCAGATAGCTGCTTCCAAATTACAATAGTTACGCCACCTACAATAATACCCGCTAAAGCGCCATTGCGGTTCATGTTGCGCCAGAATAAGCTCAGGATAATGGCCGGGCCAAATGCTGCACCGAAGCCAGCCCATGCATAAGACACTAGACCAAGTACAGAGCTATTTGGATTCAAGGCAAGTATTAGAGCTAGGATAGAGATACCGATAACAGCAAAACGACCAATATTGACAATTTGTTTTTGCGAGGCATTACGGTTGAACAGTTGCTTGTAGAAGTCTTCAGCCAAGGCAGAAGAAGAAACAAGTAACTGAGAGTCTGCCGTACTCATAATCGCTGCTAAGATAGCGGCAAGCAAAATACCGGCAATAACAGGGTGGAACACAGCGTTAACCAGAACCATGAAGATTTTTTCGCCATCGTTTAAGTTGCCCGCTAGGTTACTGTCTACATAAACAATGCCCACAAAGCCAATTAACAGTGCGCCGGCCATTGATAAGAAAGTCCAAGTCACTGCAATACGGCGTGCTGTTGCAATGTCTTTGTTGGAACGTGAAGCTTTAAAACGCGCTAGAATGTGTGGCTGACCGAAGTACCCCAGACCCCATGCAACAAGGGAAAGAATAGCAATGGCACTTAGTGGCTCGCCTTTTACGTCATTCCAAAGGGTTAGTAGCTCAGGGTTTTTAATGGTAATGGTTTCAGATAGCTGAGAGAAACCACCGTCCATAGCAATTAATGGTACGATAATCAGTGCCGCGGACATCATTAGGCCTTGAATAAGGTCTGTCCAAGCAACGGCTAAGAAACCACCAAATAATGTGTATGACACGACACATACTGTACCTATGATCACTGCGTAGGTGTAGTCTAGACCAAATACGGTTTCAAACAGCTTGCCGCCTGCCACTAAACCTGAGCTGGTATAGAAAAGGAAAAATAGCAGAATAAATATCGCTGAGATAATTTGGATAGCTTTAGTGTTATCTTTGAAGCGGCTAGATAAAAATGCCGGCAGTGTTAAAGAGTTATCTGCTTGAATGCTGTATGTACGTAGGCGTTTTGCACAAATTAACCAGTTTAGCCACGTTCCTACTAATAAGCCGCCTGCTAACCAAACAGACTCTAAGCCTGATGCAAATGCGTAACCAGGCAAGCCAAGTAGCAGCCAGCCACTCATGTCAGATGCGCCAGCCGATAAAGCGGTTGGCCAAGGGCCTAAGGAGCGACCGCCTAGGAAGTAATCTTCTGAGTTGGATGTTTGTTTGTAAGCGTAAAGCCCAATGCCTAGCATAACAACGAGGTATGCTAAGAAGGTGAGGCTAATTGCAAAGCTACTTTCTATCATTCTTATTGTCTCCAAAGCAACTTAAAGAAACATCTATGTCTGTTTGAGTTGCTCTTTTCTTATATGAGTTATTGGTCTGAACATTACATGAGTTGTGCCCACGCTATTCAGTATGTTGACAAAAATTGAACATTTTTAATGCAATTTAAGGCTAGCGGAAGATTCTAGGTATCGTGAGGTAGATAATCTTTCAAGAAACTATCGAAAACTTGCAAAAAAGTCCGTTTTGTCTGCTGGGCTTAGTTTAAATGTCATAAATTTGGTAAGCAATGATTGAAGTAAAAAAAACGCCCCAAAAAGGAGCGTTCTTGTTGTTGCTATCAGAGAAAAATGACTTACTTTTTTTCTTCTTTTGGTAAACGTGTATCTTGTACGCTTAGTTTTAGCTTTTTCAGATGTGCATTAAACTCTGGCCCACGTTTTAACAATACACCGGTAGCCAGAGCGTCGATGAGAGTTAGGTAGACAATACGTGAGCTCATTGGTGTATAAATGTCGGTGTCTTCTGTTTCTTCAATAGGAAGTACGATCGAACAATGCTCTGTTAATGGGGAGTTTGGGTTGGTAATACCAATAACTGAAGCCCCGGCTTCTCGTGCTACCCGAGCGGTTTCTAACAGAGGGACAGTTCGGCCAGTATAAGAAATAATAACGACCGCATCACCTGGGTGTGTTCCCGCTGCAGCCATGCGTTGAACCAAGATATCCGTGTAGGCAACAACCGGCATGTTTAGTCGGAAAAATTTATGATGAGCGTCTTTTGCTACTGGCCCCGATGCGCCTAACCCGTAAAACTCAATGCGCCTAGCTTGCGCTAAAACGTCGACAGCACGGCTAATCAAAGATTCAGGCAGTAGCTCTTGTGCCCGAGTCAGGTTGTTTTTGGCTGCTTCGAAAATTTTGCTGGTGACCGCTCCTGGTGCATCATCTGGCTCAACATTTAAATTTACATAGGGGGTACCTGTCGCAAGACTTTGAGCAAGTGATACTTTAAAATCCGGGAAACCACTGCCAATTAAGCTTCTACAAAAACGGTTAACAGTGGGTTCACTTACTTGAGCTCTTGCGGCTAACTTGGCAATACTAGAGTGGATAGTGGACTTTGGGTCAGCAAGAATGGCTTCAGCCACTTTTCTTTCAGACTTGCTTAAAGTGCTTAAGCGCTCTTGTATTTTACGAATGATGTCTTCGTGTTTATTCATTGATCTACTTCAATCTATTGACTTGGATATTCCTATTATTCATTCTGACAGCCAGTGAAGGTTCTGGCAATAAAATGATATAAAAATGCACCCACAAATGAAGTATTTTTACTACATAAAGTCACTTTTACCAAAGTCGCAGTCAATTGAGCTGGTTCTTCTAACAGAGGGCTATACCAATCAGACTTTTTTGGTTTTGTCAGACAAGTGCCCCAAATTAATACTTAGAGAAGTGGGGATCGATACTGGCTTATTTCAAATTAGCCGAACAACAGAATTACGCGTATTAAAAGCAGTGTCGGATTTGGGAATTGCTCCTGCTTTACTGTGGCATGACGAGCAGGGGAATATGATTTCTCAATACGTTGAAAAAAACACAGCTGAATGGGGAGCTGGATTAAGTGCATTTAGCCAAGCTAGGTTAGTTGAGCATATGCAGCACTATCATTCGCTTCAATTAGAGCAGGTGAGCTTTTATGATGTTTTTGAAGGGCTGGAGCGATTTTTTTATCAAATAGATAGGCACTTACCTCAACATTCTGAATTACGATCTGAGCTTAACTATTTACAAGAGTGCTGCTCCACTTTGTGCGCCCCGCGGGCGTCTGACTTTGTGCTTTGTCATAACGATTTAAACCCTAAAAACATTTTGTTTGATGAAAACTCAATTTCTATTATTGACTGGGAGTATGCCGGTTATGGAGAGGCTCTTTTTGACTTCGCTGTTGTTGTCCACTCTCATAGCCTTTCGAAGTTGCAAGCACGACAGCTGTTAATTGATTACTATGGTCATAACCATCTTTCCGAAAAAGAGCAAGATTTAGCGGTTTACATCAAGGGATATGCTTTGCGAGAGATGGCCTGGATGCTGTTAAAGCACATAACAGATGACAAGGACAGGACTTCTCTTTCAGGATATTATGGCTACAAACACAGCGGTCAGTGGAATCCTTTTAATAAACACTTGAGTAAATGAATGACATTACCTAATGATTGGGCAACCTACTTGTCTGAAGAGCATAACAAAGCGTATTTTTTGGAATTAAATAACTTTTTAGATACCCAAAGAGCGCAGGGAAAGGTTATTTATCCTGCTGAGGAAAGTTATTTTTCTGCTTTGGAATTAACCTCTTTTGAGCAGCTAAAAGTTGTGATTATAGGCCAAGACCCTTATCACGGTGCGGGGCAAGCTCATGGCTTGGCTTTTTCAGTCCAACCTGGGATAAAAGTCCCTCCATCCTTGTTAAATATTTATAAAGAGCTGCAGTCAGATTTACAGATTCCCATGGCAAATCATGGCAATCTAGTCAGTTGGGCCTCACAGGGCGTGCTGTTGCTGAATAGCATATTAACGGTAGAGGAAAGCAAAGCGGGGTCACATCAGAATAAAGGTTGGGAAGTTTACACAGATAAAATTATCGAAGTCATTAACCAACACCATAGTGGCGTGGTATTTCTTTTGTGGGGGGCTTATGCTCAAAAGAAAGGCCAGATTATCGATCGCGAACGTCATTGTGTGTTAGAAACTGTGCATCCGTCACCTTTGTCAGCAAGAAGAGGTTTTTTAGGCTGTGGTCATTTCTCTAAAGCGAACGAGTATTTACAAAGCCAAGGTAAGCAGGCAATAGATTGGTCATTGCCTGCTTATATGGCTCAAGCCGATTTATTTAATCAATAGCATAGGGAAGGGGAATGTACCTAACTTCTTGGCCATCTAGAGTGATGGGGCCAGTTTCTTCTGGTGATGAATTTAGGATAACCTGAGCCAGAGAAAAGTTTTCGCTACTTGCTATGTTGAGCACTTGAATGGCTTCTTTAGCGTGCTGATCCAGTAGTTTCGCCCCTTCAACCAATTCATTCTCTAGCAGAACGAGAGCAAGTTGTTTTTTCGATTTTCCGCGATACTGCATACGAGCCACAATTTCTTGGCCAGTGTAACAGCCTTTAGTAAAGCTAATGCCACCAGAACTTTGCATGTTTATCCACTGGGGCAGAACATTTTCACTTTGTTCAAGCGTTACTAGTGGGCGGGCATAGGATAAGCGTAACAAAGGGGCGAGATGAGGGTTTTCTACGGGCAGCTCGTTTCCTGCAGAGCAAAGCATGAATTTTGCTTCTACTGGTGATTTAGCGGTCAGTATTTGTAAACAATCATCTTTAAGAGCTAAAGAAAATTCATGGTTATCTGGCTCATTTGACTGAGTGGGTCCAAAATGTTCATAAATATGAAAGTCTGAGCTACCGTCTTCAATGTTGGTTTTGAAAAATACAGCGTATTTTTTCAGATGAGTAATGACTTTTTCTATGAGTGCTTTATCAAGCACTAGCAAAACCGATTCGTCTTGCAGTAAAGCAAAGAAATTAGCAATGATACGACCTTTGACATTGCATAATGCCCCGTATAGACCGTTAGTGTCCGAGAGAGTCGAGAAGTCGCTGGTGGTCTGACCTTGTAAAAGTTTAATGGCATCTTGTCCTGAAACTCGGATGATGCCAAGGTCTGGCGCAAGTGCTGTTACAGAAGAATCAAACAGTGTTTCGAGAGCTTTAAAATGTGAGGTCATGACTTGCTCCAAGCACAAAAGGAAGAGGTGCCTCCATACATAATGCTAATTTTGTGTTTTTCAATGGTCTTTAACACTCATCGTTATACTGATTTTTTATTCTTAGTATGTCGCTGAGTTTTTCTTCGAGTAATGGTGGTAAAGCTGGGTCAAAGTGTTTGCCCGCTTGCTCTTTGATAAGCTGAATAGCCTCTTCCACACTCCATGCTTCTTTATAGGGGCGTTTGCTGGTCAGGGCGTCAAATACATCTGCTATTGCCACTATGCGGCCTTCTATTGGAATGTCCTCTCCAGCAAGACCATTAGGGTAGCCACTACCATCCCATTTCTCGTGATGGGTTAAAGCAATAGTTCTTGCGAGTTCAATGATGGCGGAACGAGGATTAGCAAGAATTTCACCACCAATGCGAGTGTGCTCTTTCATAGTAGAAAACTCTTCCTCTGTAAGTCTGTCAGGCTTGAGGAGAATTTGATCCGAAATTCCTACTTTGCCAATGTCGTGCATTGGGGCTGCTAACATAAGTTGTTCTGCTTCGACTTCAGAAAAGCCGTAAGCAAGGGCAATTTCTTTTGTATATCGGCTCATGCGCTGTACATGATGACCAGTATCGTTATCACGGTATTCAGCCGCTAAAACTAGGCGCTGAATAAGCTCTAAATGCGCTTCATGAAGTTCTGCTGCTTGAATCAGAGATAAATGATTTTTAACTCTAGCGAGTACGATGGCTGGAACAACGGGTTTAGTAATGTAGTCAACTGCACCCATGTTAAAGCCAGTTTCTTCATCGGCTGAGTCTCTTAGAGCAGTAACAAATATAATCGGAATATCTTTATGTTTAGGGCTTTGCTTAAGTTGCTGGCAGACTTCTAACCCTGTCATGTCCGGCATCATGACATCGAGAAGAATCAAATCAATGGATTCCTTTTCGACTAGATCCAAAGCGGCTTGCCCAGAGCGAGCGAAAGATAACGTGTAGTGGTCTTGCAGTATGTGGCGTAATACCCGTAGGTTGGTTGGCTCATCGTCCACCAATAAAATACGTGGCTGGGGCTGATAACCTGATTTCATTAGTTGCTCTCTAGTATCGAGTTAAGTTGCTCTAAGTGAGAAATAGCGTCATCAAACTCAAAGTCAGCAATGGCATTACTTGCTTCAATGCCAAGTGGCTTGTGTTCCGCAGGTAGCACTTGTACCAATAACTCTAGTTTATTGTCGTCAATTTCGCCTGAATGAGTTAAGCGGATAATATCTTGCACTAGATTGAGCACATCTTGTTCAGACATTGTGCTGATCAAAGTGCCGGAATCATCCTCAGTAGCCATCGGGTGGGTTTTTTTAAGCTCTGCTAGCTCTTCACTAAAATCATTAAATTCTTGGGTAAAGAGTTGAAGTGCATTGATACAAGCTATTCCATCTAGGGCTTTGGCTGACTCTTCTATTTCTAAGGCCCTTTGACTCACTTCTAAAAGAGCAAGATTACTCGATGAGCCTTTCACGGCATGAGCAGCTTGCCTTACTTCATCAAATGCTTGATTATCAATTCCAGCTTGTAACTTAGCAGAAAACTGATGGTTCAGTTCGTAAAAACGATTGAGCTCAGTGAGATATATAGGTAACTCTCCCCATAATGTAAGAGCTTTATTTAGGTGGATTTGCTTTCTGCTCTTCTCGACTGTTTCTGTCGAGTCTATGGACAGCTCTTCCAGAATAAGCTCTGTATTTAAAACTCTTGCCATTTCTTCCGTAAGGGCAGAAACATCGATTGGCTTGTTAGCAAAACCATCCATGCCTGCATCCTGAGCTTCGAGTTTGTCTTCTAGAAGCACGTTGGCGGTTAAGGCAATAATAGGTGTCGGTTTTAGTTTTTGCTGCTCTTCAATTTTACGAATTTCTCTGCTCGCAGATAAACCGTCCATTTTAGGCATTTGAATATCCATTAAAATGATATCTGGCTTAACCGAAAGGAAGGTTTCAATTGCCTCTAACCCATTGCTAGCCTTAAATACAGTATGGTTGTGGCGTTTCAGAATGATTTCCAAAAGAGTAATGTTTTGTTCTACATCATCTGCAACAAGCACGGTTTTTGGTGATAGCTTAGCAATCGTTTTAGTCGCTTTTTTACTTGGTAATTGACTTTCCTCAAGCGGTATAGAAAAACTAAATGTGCTGCCTTTTCCGATCGTGCTGTGAGCGCTAATAGTTCCCCCCATCAGGTCTACTAACTGTTTAGAAATAGTGGTTCCAAGTCCTGTTCCACCAAAGCGACGGCTCATAGATGCGTCGGCTTGGGTAAAGGGGTCAAAAATGCTATCGAGACGCTCTTGTTCAATACCTATGCCTGTATCTTGCACAGTAAACTGAATAAGTTGGTCGTGAGTTCTTGTAATGTCGAGAGTAACCTTACCTTGCTCTGTAAACTTGATGGCATTGCCAAGCAGGTTCATCAAAACCTGACGGATACGGTCACCAGCCCCGTAGTAGGCTTTAGCAATGTCGTTTGCTATGTTGAAAGAAAGGTCCAGGTTCTTACTTTTAGCTTGCAGCCAAAGTGTAGATATTGCACTGTCGACGGTGTCGTGAATACTAAATACATGTTCATCTAATTCAAGCTTATTCTTGTCCAGTTTAGCGCTATCTAAAATGTCATTTAATAAATGCAGTAAAGAGCGTGCAGATTTACTGATGGTACTGATATGGCGCTTGTTATCATCAGTTAAGTTAGATTCTAGCAAGATGTCAGAGAAGCCTATAATCGCATTCATAGGGGTGCGAATCTCGTGGCTCATGTTGGCCAAAAAGGCTGATTTACTTTCTGCAGAGGCCTCAGCTTTGACTTTTGCCTTTCGTAAATCTTCTTCCATTTCCACTCTTGAAGAAATATCAAGGATGACACCGTCAACCCAACTCTCTCCGTCGTCATCTTTGACGAGCGAACCGTTTTCTAACACCCAAATATAGTGCCCATGCTTGTGTTTTAAACGGTACTCTACCGTATAAACACTCTTATTTTCTATTGCTTGTTGGATCGTGTTCTGGGTACGCTCTTGATCTTCGAGGTGGATAAGTTGATTGGGAGTAATGGTACCTTGATAGAAGTCTTGCACCTTCCAGCCAGATAGCTCTTCGACGGCCTCGCTGATAAAAATAACTTTCCATTTTTCGCTTGCTTGGCAACGAAAAGAAGCGCCAGGAATATTCTTAATCAGGGAACTATATTGTTCTTCGCTTTCCCTTATTTTTCTTTCCATTTCCTTGCGGGCTGTAATGTCTGTCACAAAGCCGACAAAAAGTGGTTTCATACCTTCTAGTTCAACATGCCCGACACCTAAGCGAATTGGGAATACTTTGCCTTTTTTGTCTATCGCCGTTACTTCTTGATCAGAACCTATGATTTTCTTATTGCCTGTTCTATGAAAGTTGCTAAGGTAACTGTCGTGTTCTTTTTGATAGGGTTGTGGCATCAGCATAGACACATTTTTACCCATAACCTCCGCCTCCTGCCAGCCAAAAATTGTCTCGGCAGCTTTGTTAAAAGCTCGGATGCAGCCAGTGTGGTCAATGGTGATAATGCCATCAATTGCTGTATCTAACGTTGTTTTTAATCTTAATTCATCCGATGTTTTCTCTATTAATAACTGACGATAACGAAGCTGAGAGGTGATGTTTGTAGCGAGAATGGACACTAATAAAGTAATAATAGAAACGGCGAGCGAGAGAAATTTCGTATCGACACCTTGTTCTACTTCAGCCATTTGGTGAGACATATCCATTATGAATCGAGCACCTGTCATGCCAGCATAATGCATCGCAGAAATGGCTGTACCCATGATTAGGGCGCTAATTGTATTGGTAATATTAATATTAAGATCAGGGTGTTTCTCAAGAATATAATGGCGAACAGACAAGGCAAGAATCGCTAGCACCACTGCAATGACAATAGAAAAACCAAACCATAACGGGTCATATCTTAGAATGACGCCCATCTCCATGGCAGCCATTCCTATATAGTGCATACTACCAATACCAGCGCCAACGGATGTACCGCCGAGAATAATTAATAGAGGAGTAACTTTAGGGAGAATAAGGATTCTCAACGCAATGTAAGCCGCTAGAATACATGGCGCAATTGAAACTAGCGTTAAGAATGGATCGTAGACTACTGCATGCCCCATATCGTAGGCAAGCATGCCGACAAAGTGCATGCTCCAGATGCCGCCTGCCATGACACAAGCGCCACTGATGAGTGCAATGTTTTTGTGACTTCGCAAAACAATGTGTTTAGCAACGCTTGCAAAACGCAATGCGAAGAAAGAAGCGGTAATCGCTAGAAAGATGGAAACGCATACTAAAATGGTGTCGTAAGTACCTAGCATGACGTGTTGATCACTTGTGTCAAACACAAAGTAGCTTTGTAACCAATTCATAATATAAGATCACCGTCTCTAGTAGCGTAGTATAAAAAACAATTATGTATGATTTTTACACTTACTTAAAGTTACATTGACCTTAAAGTCAAGTAATTCACTTAGCTACTTGCAAGCTAGCGTATTAAAAAGCTTATAAGAGCCATTTACTGGTTAGGCATTAAGACATGCTTGCTTGGGGTAACCTTATATAGCCGTTTAGCGCTAACTCTTGACCTAACTAGTGAGTGATTGCTCGCTCTAGCCTTACATTGCTTTGAACGCGAAAATCTCTAGGGGTTACACCTTTAAGCTCATGGAAGCGTCGATTAAAGTTTGCCACATTGTTAAAGCCGACTTGAAAGCAAATTGAAGCAATCTGTTGATCTGTTTCTGTTAATAAGCTGCATGCTCGGCTAACGCGTACGCGATTCACAAATTCAATAAAGCGGTTTCCAGTGGCTTTTTTGAAAAAGCGGGAAAAGTGGCTGTCAGACATATTTACTAGGCTGGCAGCGCTCGACAAGCTGATGTCTTGGCTGTAGTTTTGGGAAACGTAGTCTACTACGGTATTGATTTTGCTTTGCAGTGCTTCATTAGATTTTAAGTCAATCTGTACTGTCGACAGTAGTCGATAGTCAGGGCTCTTTGACAGTTTTTGCAAGAAAGGCAAAGCCACAATTAAGCGTTGTAAGCCTTTGGTGTGCTTAACCTCTCTGAATAGCTCCCTGATTTCTTCAGGGTCGATATTCATAAACTCTATGCCAGACTTAGCACGATTAAGCATAGGCAGTACTTCGGCAAGTTCTGGGATGATTTTCATTCCATCCGAAAAAGACTCATGATCAAAGCGGATGATCATGTCTCTAAGTTGTACAGCACCTTGGTCATTCTGGCAGATCCAGTTATGGGGAAGTCGTGGCCCAGTTAAAATAAGTTGGCCAGGGGAATAGTTTCCAATGTAGTCTCCTACGAAAACTTTACCACTGGTGGCAACAATAAAATGTAGCTCATAATCATCATGGGCATGCCAACGAATCAAGTCACTTGGGAAGCCGTGCTCTTGATAGCGGATGGTCTCAACATGACCTTCAGCAATTTCGTATTCGGGAGCGGATTGTTTGATAATTTGAGTCATAGTATTAATCGCCTGGTTTTACAATGTCAGAATAACCTTCCATTGCTTATATTATTATCAACAATACATGGTTGATAAGCAGTGATGAGAGCCCCCATCACTGCTTATTTTACCATAGCATTGTTAGCGACTGAACGTTGCTAAGCTGGATTCAATGGCACTTTTTAGGTCGTGACTAAATTCAGGGTGGTTTGCGCTTAAGTCTCCCCACAAGAAAGTGTCCGATATAAAGTTATCAAGCCCTTTTTCACTGTCTAAGAAGGCTTCAACACTGGCCATATTCGGCTCATGGTAGCCAATATGTGTTTTGCCTTGGTTAAACAAGTGAATGAAAGTAAACCAGCTAGCGATGCCTTGGAGTGTCTTAGTCGGCTTCTTACCGAGTTTATATATACCTTCTAGTGTCGGCCTGACAAAAATCGGAAATTTAGCGTAGCCGTCACCACATATTCTTTCCACTGTGTCACCAATGTTGGCGTTGCTAAATCTCTGACCAATGATGTTGGCATAGGTCGGTAAGTCAACAATAGATTCGCCTAAGGCTGGAATGGCGTCTTCTGCAACAAAGCCTTCGAAGTAGCTTTTAAGCTCCTGGTCTCGCATTGCTTCATCAAAGTAGGTAAGCCCTTTTAG
This sequence comes from Marinomonas epiphytica, assembly GCF_054780655.1. NCBI lineage: Bacteria > Pseudomonadati > Pseudomonadota > Gammaproteobacteria > Oceanospirillales > Oceanospirillaceae > Marinomonas > Marinomonas epiphytica. Next base: position 224,835 of record NZ_BAAGVX010000039.1, on the reverse strand, counting down.
GGCGGCCTGGTAAGTAACACAAGTATGACCAGCGTTCAGAATACGAATTTTAGCTTCTTCAAAAGGGTCGACTTCAGCAACCAGTTGGACTCCGACCTGACCAAGGGCGGGTTTTTCTCCTGCAAAGTTGTCTTCTACAACCCATTGGATGAAATCTTCTCCCATGACGGTCATGTCATCCGTCATACCAAAACGTTGGCTAACGTCATCATTGTGAATTTGGTTGGGTTTCGGTGTTATGCGGTCCACCATGGAGCAAGGGAAAGAAACATTCTCACTTACCCAAGAGGCAAGTTGTTGATCTTTCTTAGCTTCAATAAACTGCATCAGTCCTGCTTTAAGTAAGTGCCCATTGTGGCGCAGGTTGTCACAACAAAGCAGGGTGATTTTAGCACCACAAGTTGAGCTTCTAAGCTTTAATCCTGCGTATAAAAAGGCATATAAGGTATTACGCGCACCTTCAATGTCCTCTGCAATCGCCGGGTGATCCAGCATTAGATGGCGGTTCTCGTCTAGGTAATAGCCACCTTCAGTAACAGTGGAGGTCACTAGCTGAGTTGTCTTATTGGCCATAGCCTGATCAACTTTTTCAGGCTCTTTAGCACCATCAATTTGCTCTATTAAGGAGCGAATATGTTCGTAAACAGAGTCACCATTAGGGGACATTGTCTTTAAGATATACTCTCCATCTTGGGCTATGAATTTCGCAAAAGCATCGCTATCTTGTGGACGAATATTAACCCCAGTAATTCCCCAGTTTTTTTGCTCTGGGTGCGATAACAGGCGATCAAAATAGACTGCTTGATGAGCGCGATGAAAGGCTCCAACACCTAGGTGAATAACCCCTGACGTAATGTCTTCTTTATTGTAATTCTGAGCAGAGAGCTGCTCAGAATTAATGTTCGCTTGAAGAAAATTTGCCATTTTATGCTTCCTCAGGAATCACAGAAACAACTCGGTCGTTTTCATTAAATAAGATCACTTCTGACTCATCTATTTGTATGTTGACCGCCTGACCGTCTTTCAATTCACTGCGCGCAGAGGCTTTTACAATGATCGTTTGACCGCTATTGAGTTGAATGTGAGCGTAAGCTTCAGAACCAAGGTGTTCAATAAGCTCAACAATGCCTGATATCTGCCCACCACTTTCAACCAGAGTCATATGTTCTGGACGAATACCTAAGACAACAGAGCTTGGGATTTGGCCGGGTAGACGTTGTTCAGGGAAGCTCACCTGACTGCCTAATAGTTTCAGTTGTAATTGATCACCTTCACGAACGATCTGGTCAACTGGCATCAAGTTCATTTTTGGTGTGCCAATGAACTCTGCAACAAAGCGGCTGTTGGGTTGACGATATAGTTCAAGAGGGGTTCCTACTTGCTCTATTTGGCCAGCATTCAAAATAACAACTCGGTCAGCCAGTGTCATCGCTTCAACCTGATCGTGTGTTACATAGATCATGGTTGTACCTAATTTCTTGTGCAGGCGAGCCAGTTCTAAGCGCATTTGAACACGTAAAGCAGCATCTAGGTTCGATAAAGGTTCATCGAAAAGAAAGACTTTAGGCTGGCGAACAATGGCACGACCAATGGCAACACGCTGACGTTGTCCGCCAGACAGCTCTTTAGGTTTACGCTCTAGCAATGCGTCCAACTGTAATGAAGCTGACACCGAACGAACTTTTTCTTGAATTTCTTCGTCAGGCACTTTAGCCAGACGAAGTGCAAAAGATAGGTTATCGGCCACCGTCATGTGCGGATACAAGGCGTAAGATTGGAATACCATGGCTAGGTCTCGTTTCGAAGACGCTAGTTCAGTGATGTCACGTCCATCGAGCTCAATTGTTCCGCCTGTAGAGCTTTCTAATCCGGCAATGGTTCTCAGTAGAGTAGATTTACCACAGCCTGATGGCCCTACGAAAACAACGAACTCACCTTCTGTAATGGATAAATTGATACCGCGTAGAGCGTGGTAGCTGTCGTAGTGTTTCTGTAATTCTGTAATCGCTAAGTAACTCATAATCTTTCTTCCTAATAATTATTTTACGGCACCGAAGGTGAGGCCTTGGACAAGTTGTTTTTGGCAGAACCAGCCAAAGATAACGATAGGGGCACAAGCCAGTGTCGAAGCTGCTGATAGTTTGGCCCAGAACAAGCCTTCAGGGCTTGAGTAAGAAGCAATCATGGCTGTTAGTGGGGCCGCTTCAGATGCTGTTAAGTTAAGAGACCAGAAGGCTTCATTCCAACATAGAACAATGGATAGAAGTCCAGTTGAGGCAATACCACCTACAGATAACGGCAATACTACTTTTGCTATTTCATCCCAAGGTGTTGCACCGTCCATGCGGGCAGCCTCTAGTATTTCTTTTGGTAAGTCTTTGAAATATGAGAACAACATCCAAATAATGATAGGCAGATTCATCAAGGTAAAGATAATGATCAAGCCTAAGCGTGAATCCAATAGGCCAAAGTCACGGCTAAGGATGTAAATAGGTACGAGTACCCCTACAGCAGGTAGCATTTTCGTAGAGAGCATCCATAACAAGATGTCCTTCGTCTTCTTACCGGGAAAGAAAGCCATAGAGTAGGCGGCTGGTACCGCAATAATCAAGGCAATCAAGGTTGAGCCGAATGACGTAATTACCGAGTTCATAGCGTGGTGAAGGTAGTTACTACGCTCCTGTACCACAGAGAAGTTTTCCAAGGTCGGTTCAAAGAACAGAGCGGGTGGAATAGAGATCGCCTGTAACTCCGTTTTAAAAGACGTGATAAACATCCAAAAAATCGGAAAGAAAAGCACCAAGGCGATAAGCCATGAGCAGGTACCTGTGATAAGAGTTTTGAGTTTGCGTTGTTGATTAAGAGTCATCTTATTTACCTCACACCGTTAAATTTTTGCCGACGGCACGAATTAAGAAAAAGGCAACGATATTGGCCAGCAACACTGCGAATAAACCACCTGCAGATGCCACACCTACATCGTATTGAAGTAGTGCTTGGTTATAAATTAAGTATGCAAGGTTAGTACTGTCGTAACCTGGACCACCGCCAGTGGATACAAAGATTTCAGCAAACACGGCCAGTAAGAAAATCGTTTCGATCATGATCACAACCGCAATTGGGCGAGCCAAGTGTGGAATAGTAAGGTAACGGAAAATATGCCAACCTGTTGCACCGTCCATTTGCGCGGCTTCTTTTTGTTCAGTGTCCTGGGATTGAAGGGCTGTCACAAAAACCAAGATTGCAAATGGTAGCCACTGCCAACTGACCATAATAATGATGGAGGCAAGAGGGAAGTCAGAAAGCCAATCTATGGGTTCTAGGCCGAGGCTCTGTGATATCCAGGCAAAAATACCGTATACCGGATTCATCATCATGTTCTTCCAGATTAGGGCGTTAACCGTTGGCATGATGAAGAAAGGAGAAATTAATAACACTCGAACGATGTTTTGGCCAAAAAATGGTTTGTCGATAAGTGCTGATAATGCCACCCCTAAAACCACAGTGATGATCAGCACTGATAGTAATAAAATTAGTGTGTTGGCAACCGCCGCCACAAATCCAGGGTCCGTAATGAAGAACTCAAAGTTCATCCAGCCGACGAAGTTATTGTTGCCTGGGTACAATAAGTTGTAGCGAATAGTTGAAAAATAAATGGTCATTGATAGTGGAACTATCATCCAGACCAATAATAGTATGACGGATGGCGCCATCAATAAGCGAGTAATTGAGCGCTTCATAGTGTGTTCCCTTATGATAAGCGAGGATATAGGCCTTAGTACTAGGCGGGCAGTAAATATAGGAAGTAGGGGAGCCCTACTTCCTATTTAGCGTTGGCTAGTAGTAACCAGCTTGACGCATTTGACGATCAGCTGAAATATTCGCTGATTTTAGGGCTTGATCTACTGAGGTGCTGCCAGCAAGGGCGCCAGAGATCATTTGTCCAGCCGTAGTACCAATTGCTTGGAACTCAGGAATGGCAGCAAACTGTACACCTACATAAGGAGACGGTTTCAAGGTGCTATCCGAAGGGTTAGCAGAGTTAATTGCTTTTAGTTCAGCTTCTGCAAACACCGCTGCTTCTTGGAATTTAGGGTTCGCGTAAGTACTTGCGCGAGTACCTGTTGGCACTGCTGCCCAACCATTAGTCTCACCCACTAGGTCGATGTACTCTTTAGACGTTGCCCAGCGTACGAATTTTTGTGCTGCATCAGCATTTTTCGTAGCGGCAGGAATGCCTAGAGCCCAAGACCATAACCAGTTAGCCCCTTTTTCTGTTACAGAAATAGGAGACTGCGCGAAGCCTACTTGATCAGCAACTTTACTTTGTGATGGGTCAGTTACAAAAGACGCGGCGATAGTCGCATCAATCCACATACCACACTTACCAGCATTGAATAGAGCTAAGCTTTCGTTAAAGCTGTTGCTGCTTGAACCTGGAGGACCGTACTCGTTTAGTAGGTCAACGTAGAAGTTAACGGCAGATTTCCACTCAGAAGATTCTAATTGTGGTTTCCAGTTCTCATCAAACCAGCGAGCACCGAAAGAGTTAGCCATGGTCGTCATGAACGCCATGTTGTCACCCCAGCCAGCTTTACCACGAAGACAGATACCGTAAATACCTTCTTCTGGGTTGTTTACCGCTGCGGCAACATCACGAATGTGTTCCCAAGAATCACGGTCGTTAATCTCCATGCCAGCGTTTTTTACAAGGTCTTTGCGGTACATAACCATTGAGCTTTCACCGTAGAATGGGGAAGCGAACATGGTTCCATTGTAAGAAAGGCCGTCACGGATTGAAGGTAGAATGTCTTCTTTGTCGTATGCGCCGCTTGTATCCACTGGGCGTAACCATCCACGTTCACCCCAAATAGGAGCTTCGTACATACCGATAGTCATGACATCGTACAAGCCACTTTTGTTGGCGATATCTTGGGTGACGTTCTGACGTAGAACACCCTCTTCAAGAGTTACCCATTTAACTTTAATATCTGGATTGGCTTTTTCAAAAACTGGCGTCAATTTCTGCATTTCAATCATATGGCCATTGTTTACAGTGGCAATTGTGATTTCAGTTTGTGCGAAAGCACTGGCTGCAGTCATTGCTGTAGATAAAGATACCGCTAGAGTTACGGCATTCTTAGTAAGGCTTTTCATAGGTTTCTCCCTTCAAGGGTGTAGTTGTTTTTATGTTTTACCTAACACTTAATTGTTTATATCAAGCGTTAGGTAAATATAAATGACTCATTAAATGAACAGCTAATACATAAAAATTTGATATTGATACTTTTTTGTTTTGTCTGTTTGTTTTATGGGGTTATATGAGAAAAAAAATATCTCTGTAAACTTTTTTTGCTCTATGTAATTGATTTTTTGCTAATGTAACTGCAAAAAAGTATTGTAAAACTTGTGGTTCAATTGTGCGCTAAAGTCAGTTTAAGGAGGTATAATCTCTTTTAGAAGCTGTTATCTCTTGGAGTAATGAATGAGTAATTCCGATATCTCAATGACATTTCAACGTTTAAAGTGGCATTGCCGACGTGGCATGTTGGAGTTAGATGTCTTGTTAGAGCCTTTTCTAGAAGATGTGTTTGAAACACTGGAGGAGGACGATAAGAAAAGGTTCAACAAGTTAGTATTGTGTGAAGATCAAGAAATTTTCCCTTGGTTTATGCAGAGAGAGGTGCCTGAGGATCCTGACCTAGCTCGCATTGTTAATATTATTTTGACCCGTGTGCAACCTGAAAACTACCAAGCTTAAGTGGTCTTTGTTAAGTGCCTGTTTGTGGCTCATGCTTTTAGTGTGCTGCATCTTGTCTTTGAACATTTATCGTTTTTCACCTCAGTTAAGGGTGTCCCTTTTAATAGGATGCGCAGGACTTGTGCTGGTTTATCTACTGATTTCGCTGCGTGCGCGCTACAGAGTGGGGATAGATGAAAGTGGTGCGTATTTACTGTATAAAGGACAACGCAACAGGCTTGAATTTGTGCGTGTGAATGGCTTCCAGCTCATCGCAAGGGTTTATGATAAAAATGACTCAGTGAGGTTATGGAATCCATATATTGCTATTTATAGGGATGGTTTAGACAGAGTTAGTTACCAAATTTTAAGGTCATTTGGCGCTCAGCAAATACTGATGCGCCAACAGAATAAGGAAAAATAACTCTTTTATCAGGATTTAGGCGTCAAAACAGTGGGGGTAGAGCTGTCTTGGCGTTCAGGATAGTCTAACGTGTAGTGTAATCCACGGCTTTCTTTTCTATCCATTGCTGACTTAATGATGAGGTAAGCTACGGTCACCAGATTGCGCAGTTCTAGTAAGTCGTTTGAGATCTTGTAGTTTGTATAAAACTCGTGAATCTCAGAATGCAATAAATCAACCCGATGTTTTGCCCTTAGTAAACGTTTGTCGGTGCGAACAATACCCACATAATCCCACATAAAACGCCTTAGTTCTTGCCAGTTGTGAGCGATCACTACATCTTCATCAGAGTCTGTAACTTGAGTCTCATCCCAGTCTGGAATAGTGACTGTATTCGTTGCTTGCTGGTTGGCTAAAATGTGAGTGGCCGCCGATCGAGCGTAGACGATACATTCTAATAAAGAATTGCTGGCCAATCGGTTTGCGCCATGCAAGCCAGTGTAGGCTGTTTCTCCAACGGCATATAAGTTTTGAATGTCTGTCGCACCGTTATTGTCGACCATCACACCACCGCAAGTGTAGTGGGCGGCAGGTACGACAGGGATCGCCTGTTTAGTCATGTCGTAACCATATTCCAAGCAACGTTTATAAATGGTTGGAAAATGCTCTTTTATAAAATGTTCATCCTTATGGGAAATATCTAGCAGAACATGGTTAATGCCTAGGCGTTTCATTTCATGGTCTATCGCTCTGGCAACAATGTCTCTTGGAGCCAGCTCAGCTCTAGCATCAAAATTAGGCATGAAGCGTGTTCCATCAGGAAGGCGTAACTTGCCACCTTCACCCCGAACGGCTTCTGAAATCAAAAAGGTTTTGGCTTTGGCATCGTATAGGCAAGTTGGATGGAACTGATTGAATTCCATATTGGCGACTCGACAACCCGCGCGCCAAGCCATTGCAATGCCATCCCCCGACGCCGTGTCAGGGTTGCTAGTATAAAGGTATACCTTGCTACTGCCACCGCAAGCTAGTGTGATGTGCTGACCATGAAAAACATCAACCGAATCTGTGGCTATGTTAAAAGCATATAACCCAATTGCTTTATTTGGCTCTACTGTATTCCCTAATTTGTGGGTGGTAATGACATCAATCGCAACTCGATCTGGGAAAAACTCAATATTAGGGTGATTGAGGGCGTTTTTAATTAAGGTGGTTGAAATTGCTTTACCCGTTGCGTCAGCACTGTGAATTATACGTCTATGACTGTGACCACCTTCTTTAGTCAAATGGTAGTTGTCATTTTCTTCATTGCGGGTAAAGGGCACACCTTGCTCAATTAACCAGTCAATGCTCGCTTTTGAATGCTCAATAGTGAAACGAATCGCCTCTGGATTACCCAGCTCAGCACCTGCATTTATCGTGTCTTGAATGTGTGAGTCAATCGTATCTTTTTCGGAAAGTACTGCCGCGACGCCCCCTTGGGCATACAGAGTGGAGCCTTCACGAATGTCTGATTTAGTGAGGATAGCAACCTTTTTATGATTGGCAAGCTCTAGAGCAAGGGTGAGTCCTGCCGCGCCTGCCCCTATGATGACAATATCGTGCTGAAAGTGTTGGCTCATTGTTTCTGTCTAGTAATAAGTGAAATAGTGTTAGTATTGTTGTAATGGTTTTAAAGGACGAAATGCTTTTAGGTAGTCGTTGTTATGTCGTCCCTTTAACTAAGAATACTGCATTCAGGAGTGACTTAAAATATGCTTTGCTCGGAATGTCATGCGCCATCACTAAGTTTGTTATTTTAATATAAAAGTAGAGTGAACTTGTTGAACAGTAAGTTGTCAATGTTATAAGAGCAAGGACACATAGGATGAAATTTTTGGTAAGAGGTGTCTATGCCCCATGAGACGTCTTCTGATCAGATATTAGTAGAAAAAGTACAGCAAGGTAATAAGCATGCTTATGACCTTCTCGTTGCTAAATATCAATATAAAGTGATCAGTATTATTGGACGTTATGTTCAGGACCGACACGAGGCTCTCGATGTTGCCCAAGAGAGTTTTATAAAAGCTTATAAAGCCATTGGGAATTTTAGAGGGGAGAGTGCTTTTTATACCTGGCTGTACCGGATTGCAGTCAATACAGCGAAAAATCACTTAGTGAGTCAGTCGCGCCGTCCCCCTTCTCGAGATGTGGCGCTGGACGATGATGACGGTTACAGCCACGACGAGGCACTTATGGATGTGGCTACTCCTGACGCGTCGTTAAACCGTGATCGGTTAGAAAAAGCGATACATAAGGCCATCAGTATGTTGCCAGAAGACTTACGTAGTGCTTTAACGCTGCGAGAGTTTGACGGTCTAAGTTATGAAGAAATTGCCCATATTATGGAGTGCCCAGTAGGGACGGTGAGGTCTCGAATCTTTCGTGCTCGTGAAGCCGTTGAAAAATATATTTATCCTTATTTGGATAAAGGAGAAGATACATGAAAACATCTAAGCTGATATCACAGGAACACTCTGCCAGACTGTCTGCTTTGATGGATAACGAAGCATCGGAGCAAGATATCGATGCTCTTTTGGCTGTTATGTCAGAAAACGAGGCCCAACAGGAAGCTTTTACAGAACAGCTAGCGCATTATTCTGCTCAGCAGCAGGGATTTAGATCTGATAGAGGTCTAATCGAAACCAGCAGCCTTATTGCTAATGTACGTCAAGCAATTATAGAAGAGGAAACTTTGGAACGCTCTGCTAAAGTGGTTTCACTACAACAAGTTGCAGAGTCTAGTGAGAAACAAAGTGTGTCGACAAAATGGGCAGTTGCTTCGGGTTTTGCTGTGGCGGCCAGTGTGGCCTTTGTTGTCGTTCTAACGGGCAATGTATTGTTAGCTCCTAGCGATCAGTCTCCCACGTTGGCGGAAACTTTCAAGAGTGATGAAAATGTAACACAAGAGCTTGTCGCACAGAGCCAAGCTGATGATCTGTCTATTAATTCTGCGCGTTTACAAAGCTACTTGCGAGCCCATACAGAAGAGGCGACTCAAACGGTGGGGCAAGGAATGATACCCATGGCAAGGGTTGTTAATTTTACGCTCAAAAAAGACAGTGAAGGCGAGTAACAATATGAAGGCTGCTTTTTCAGTTTGCTGCTTAATCTTAAGCTTTCTGGCATCAGGTTTTGCCCAAGCAAGTCTTGCTAATTCTGCGATGGACCGGCTTGATGCGATGACCCATGCTTTTGCCCAATTAGACTATGAAGGCGTGTTTGTTCACAGCAGTTCTAAGCATATGAACAGCATTCGTGTGCGTCATCAATACTTAAATGGCACAGGCTATGAGAGCTTAATTGACTTGGATGGAAATAGAATTGAAGTGCTTCGAGTTGGTGACAGCGTTATCTGTGTGTACCCAGACAAGCAAAGTGCTTCTACTACTGTCCCGAATTTACCCACACTGACTCGTTTTCAGGGGTTATTGAAGAGTCAACTTACAAAAGGCTACCATGCTATTTTGGGAGAGCAGGAGCAACGCATTGCGGGTCGAAATGCGGTCGTAATTCGTTTACAGCCTAGAGATGAATATCGCTACTCTCATGAATTTTGGCTAGATGCGACCAACAACTTTTTATTAAAGCACGTCACATTGGGCTTGGATGGGAGTATTCTTGAGCAAATGCAATTTACTTCGGTAAATTTTTCTCCTGACTTGAAACCAAATGATTTTGTCCCCAAAAAAGAAGCATATTTTGAGCACCTTGAGGAAGCGCAACTCCAGTTTGCGGCCAACAATTGGAAATTTGATTGGATGCCACCGGGCTTTGATCTGGTTTGGCCTGATGTGCGAGTGATGGAACAAGGTGCAAACATGATGCTGATCTCTGACGGCATGGTGAGTTTATCGATTTTTATCGAGCCGGTTTCTCAAAGTAAACCTTTGCAGTTTATGAATATGGGAGCGACCCGAGCCGGAGAAAAAACCATCATGGTAAATGGTCAGCGTTATTTGTTAACCATGGTGGGCGAAGTCCCTCAGGCAACAATCACAAGATTGATGTCAGTATTAATGCCAAGAGTAAAATCATGATAGAAGAGAGTGGAAAAGTGCTCGCGACAGAGCGGGGCTTTGCACAAGTTGAAACCATTCGCACAAGTAGTTGTAACGCTTGCCGAGCTCGTCATGCCTGTGGACACCATGCAATTGCTCAGGTTTCCTCTTCTAATCGTATGCTAATGACCGCCATTGATCCGTTAAATGTTCAAGTAGGTCAAAAGGTGGTGATAGGTGTTCCTGAGGACACCTTGTTACAAGCATCCATATGGATGTATCTCGTTCCCTTGCTAGGCCTGATTTTGGGTGCTGTATTTCCTGCGTTATGGCAGGGCTCAACATTGAGTGCTGTCATGCTGTCCATTGTTGGCTTTGTGGCGGGGATATGGCTGGCCAAGAGAAAATCAGAAAAAGAGCGTAATAATCCAGACTTCTACCCGAAAGTATTAAGAATTGAAACGGCTCAGGAACAGCAAATACCTCACGTATTTTCGCCCTGAACAAAATACCAGACTTCACCTGGCACTGTAATGAATTTGGTACGAAAAGGAGACCAATAAATGAACAGATTGCTTAAACACATGAGCATAGTATTGGTAAGCATCAGCTTGTCATTTTCTATGTTGGCGCAAGCGGCGCAGCTACCCGACTTTACCGAGTTGGTGGAAGAGGCGTCCCCTGCTGTCGTGAACATCAGCACAGAGCAAACCGTGAAACAAGCGGCGCAACGTGGTGATGGTCGCCAGCTTCCTCCGAATAGTGAGGAATTGAACGAATTTTTCCGCCATTTCTTTGGCCAGCAGCCTTTTGGTCAGCCTGCTCCGCAGGAAAGACAGCGTAGCTCTCTTGGCTCGGGCTTTATTATTTCTGATGATGGCTATGTCTTAACCAATAATCACGTCATAGACGGTGCTGATATTATTCATGTTCGTTTAAGTGATCGACGTGAGTACACGGCAGAATTGGTGGGGACAGACCCCAGAACGGATTTAGCCTTGTTGAAAATAGATGCCGAGAATCTACCAACGGTTACCATGGGCCAGTCGGATGATTTAAAACCGGGCCAATGGGTGTTGGCGATTGGGTCTCCATTTGGTTTTGATTATACGGTAACCGCAGGGATTGTCAGTGCAACTGGGCGTAACTTACCGTCCGACAGCTACGTCCCCTTTATCCAAACAGACGTTGCCATTAATCCTGGTAATTCAGGCGGCCCGCTGTTTAATCTAGATGGGGAAGTGGTCGGAATAAATTCGCAGATTTACACTCGCTCAGGTGGTTTTATGGGCGTATCGTTTGCTATTCCATCCAAAGTCGCTATGTCGGTTGTTGAGCAATTGAAAGCCGAGGGAAAAGTTTCTCGCGCTTGGTTGGGGGTGCTGATTCAAGATGTAAATAATGAGTTAGCCGAGTCCTTTGGTTTAGATCGACCACATGGTGCTTTAGTTAGCCGTGTTTTGGCGGATTCACCTGCTCAAAAGTCTGGCCTGCAGTCGGGTGACATTATTATGTCGTTCAATGGTGAAAGCATTGAGCACTCTGGGGAGTTGCCGTATGTGGTTGGCCAAATGAAAGCTGGCGATAAGGTTAAAACGGTTATTTACCGTGACGGTAAAGAGCAAGAATTGCGTATTACATTAGAAGCGCGTGGCGCGGATGATAGTTTGGCTGGGAACTCACAACAAGAGTTAAATCGACTAGGCATGACGGTTGGTGAGCTAAGTGATGAGTTAGCTAAACGCTACGATATCCAAAATGGTGTGGTGGTCGAGCAAGTCATTGGTGGCACAGCGTCACGAAACGGGCTGCAACAAGGGGATGTCATTACCATGCTAAATGGTAAGCGCATTGAGAGCGTGGCTGAATTTAGAAGTATTATTCAGGACGTTCCAAATAATCGATCTGTGCCTATGCGTGTTATTAGGGATGGCTATCCAATGTTTATCCCGTTCAAAATCATGGAATAACCATATGAAAATGAGAAAACGCCTCACGTGAGGCGTTTTTTTTTGCGTTTTAAATGGATTTTGAGAAAATCTTAGAGTTACGCTGGTAGTTATATAGCTCTTTTTTCTGGCTGGGTAAGGCATCTAGTGATGTTTCTCTAAAACCACGCTCAATAAACCAGTGGGCTGTTCGAGTCGTGAGTAAAAAGATGCTCTGCATCCCCTGTTGTTTGGCGGATTGTTCAATGCCTTTTAATAAGCGTTCACCGCGATTTTCACCCTGATAGTTAGGTGAAACCGCTAGGCAGGCTAACTCCCCCATATTATCGTGTTCGAACGGGTATAAGGCGGCACAGGCTACAATAGCGCCATCACGTTCAATAACAATGAACCTGTTTATTTCATTTTCGAGTAAGTCGCGGGAGCGCCGCACCAAAACGCCTTTTTCTTCCAAAGGGGCCAGCAGGGCCATCATGCCACCTACATCGTCGATGTTAGCAGACCTTAATTGCTCATAGCTGTCTTCATCTATCATGGTGCCAGAACCTTCCCTAGTAAACAGTTCGCGAATGAGTCCACCATTAATTTTGTAGGAAATTAAATGGGCTCTTGGCACCCGTTGGCGAACGGCTTTTACACAGGTCGTTAATGAGGCAGCTAACATGGCTGGCATGTCGTTTTTCGCAAGAAGCCGCTCTGCTTCTTGAGTGACTAGCTCAGAATATATGTGGCCATCTTCGGTTAAAATTCCTTCTTCTTCTGAAAAAATAACAAGTTTGTCAGCGTTCAGCTGGGTGGCTGCTTGCAGGGCGACATCTTCTCCTTTTAGGTTGAAAATTTCACCGGTCGGAGAAAAGCCTAAATGCGGAAGTATGACCATATGATCATGCTCTAATAATCTGAAGATGGCCTCAGTATCAATACGTCGTACTTCACCAGTATGTCCATAATCTACACCGTCTACCACACCAAGAGGTCTCCCCATGACGAAGTTACCGCTGCATACTTTTAGGCGAGCACCGTCCATTGGCGTGTTGGCGAGCCCCATGGACAATTGTGCTTCAAGCTGTACTCGTACTGCCGAGGAAGCTTTAATTACATCTGCAAGCTGATCTTGAGGGGTGACGCGATAATGAGCCCCCAAATGAGTAGGGACACTTTGGTTAAATAATACCCTGTCTATTTGTGGCCTAGCCCCTTGCACTAAAACGAGTCGAATACCTAGGGAGTCTAATAATGCTAGGTCGTGAATAAGGCTAGAAAAATACTCACTCTCTGAAGCTTCACCAGGTATCAAAATAACAAAGGTTTTTCCCCTATGGGCATTAATATAGGGAGAAGAGTGGCGGAACCAGTCTACATAATTGAGTTCGTCAGACACGTTTATCCTCGTTTTATGGGTCTTCTTTGGTCAAACAAAAGCGTTCTATTAAGCCCTTAAGGATGTGCTGCATGGGCTGAATTTGGTCAAGGGCAAGAAACTCATTTGGCTGGTGGGCTTGATCAATGGAGCCTGGCCCTAACACTAAGGTTTCTAATCCCATTTGATTTAAAAATGGGCCTTCTGTAGCAAAGGCTACAGTGGTGGCGTCTTGCTTTGTTAATGACTCGCAAGCTTTAATAATAGCGGATTCACTGGGTGTATAAAAAGAAGGAACATCCGGAAATAAGCTATTTAATTCAATTTTAGTACCGGTTTTTTCTTCAATTCCTGGTAGACGGTTGGCAATTTCACTCATCAAAGATTGATTGCTCATACCCGGTAGGGCACGTAAGTCAAAATCTATCTCGCAACTGCCGCAGATTCGGTTCGGGTTGTCTCCCCCATGAATACAACCTAAATTGAGGGTAGGGTAATCGATAACAAAATTGGCATCACGATAGGTTCCTTTAAGTTCTTGGCGAAAAGCCATTAATTCGGACATAACCTTGTGCATGGCATCTAAAGCATTATTACCTAAGTTCGGGTTGGAAGAGTGTCCAGCTTGGCCTGTAACTTTAATTCGCTCCATCATGATGCCCTTATGAGCATGAATTGGCGTCAAAGAAGTGGGTTCACCGATCAAGGCATAGCGGCCTTTAATTTTGCCCTGTTCTGCCAGTGCTCGGGCTCCAGCCATGGAGCTTTCTTCATCGGCAGTCGCTAAAATAATTAAAGGTTGCTGAATGTTCTGCAAGGACATTTGCTGAATCGTATCGAGCACGATGGCAAAAAAACCTTTCATATCGCAACTGCCTAAGCCAAAAAGCTTATTATCTCTTTCAGTGAGTTTGAATGGGTCTGACTGCCAACGCCCTTGGTCATAGGGTACTGTGTCTGTGTGCCCAGAAAGCACTAAACCACCCTCGCCTTGGCCGAAGGTGGCGATCAAGTTACATTTTTCAGGATCATCAGGTAGGGGCATGATTTCGCACTGAAAACCTAAGTTGCTTAACCAGCTTTCTAGTAATTCAATGACCTTTTTATTTGACTGATCCCAGTGAGCTTGACTACAACTGATAGACGGCGTGGAAATCAGCTGGGTCATCATGTCCAGTAAAGAGGGTAAGCGGGCCATTATTTGTTCCTCGAACCAAAGGTTAATGACTTATGTTACTACTCTATTTAGCGGATCTGGTAGACTTAACGCTAATTTATTTAAGAAGTTTAACTGGCGAGCAGTTTTAGCCCCTGGAGAAAGAAAACTATGTCAATTGAGTTAGAGCTTAAATTGATGATTCAACCCCAACACCTACCCTTAGTGAGTAATTACTTAACGTCGCTAGTTCAAACTGGGGGCGAGGAAGCCGGGAAACAGTTTCAATTAATGAATGCGTACTTTGATACACCGCAAGGGGTGTTACGTGAAACAGGGATTGCACTACGTATTCGTGCCATTGACCAGCGTTATATCCAAACCGTTAAAACCCGAGGTAGTAGCCGTATAGGTATGCATGCTCGAGGGGAATGGGAATGGGACATTGAGCAGGATAGCTTGGATTTGTCTTTGTTGAATAGCATACCTTTACCTCAGGCGTTATCTCAGGCTGGTTGGAGAGAAGAGCTGCAAGAAGTATTTCGCACAGATTTTTCTCGCCGCATCTGGCAAGTCTCTAATGATAAAAGCAAAATTGAAGTTGTGATGGATCAAGGGGAGGTAGTGTCTAGCCACGGGCTTGATGAAATATGCGAATTAGAGTTGGAGTTAAAAGAAGGAAGCGAGCAGGCTTTGTACGAGTTGGCACTAAATATTGCTGAGCGAATTCCAGTACAAGTCGGCTTGGTCTCAAAAGCCCAGAAAGGGGCACGTTTAGAGCATGGGCGCATTGAATTCCCCGAAAAAGTGCCTAGCCATTCCGATATAAAAACTCTTGCGGCATACTGGTATGAGGTTTGGTTGGTATATTGGGAAGCCATATTTTTTACTCAAGACCCAGTGTTAACACACCCATTAAAAGATGCCTTAGCTCAATTAAAGCGCTGTTTGCCCGAGATGTTCCAGGCAGACCTTGAAAAACTGGGTAAAGTATACCAAGAACACAGTGTTAAGCATGACATTACCCACTTCGATTTTGGCAAACAGGCTTTCTTTAGTGAATTGCAAAATATCCCGCTCACAGGACAGGTGATGCTGAAAGTAGGGCTTTGGTTGAATCAGCAGTTAATGCGGTAGTTCGTAAATTAAATAATAAAAGGAATGTTTGTGACTGAGTTTATCAATACTTCTGCCTACGCCACTTTTCGTAATGCCCACTCTGTAGAGTTATTGTTAGAGCATATTCAAGATGCGAGAGATAGAAAACAGCTAGATAGGCTCACTGGCACTCAGGTCACCAATAGTGAGCCTTTTTGGCTATTAAGTGATTACTTACATAGCCAAATTGTTAAGAATCCTCACTGGTTAGAAGAGTTGGAGGTGCTTAAAGACCTTCCGCAAGAACCCAGTGTTGCCGCATTAATGGCTGGCGAAGCATTCTTTGCAAAAGAACATAGTGAGCTTACTCAAAACATAGATTTCACCATCGATGAAGTTGAGCTCATGAAGCGTTTGCGCAGTTATCGCCAGTGGTGGATGACGCGTTTAATTATTCTGGATTATCAGCAAACTATTACCTTAAGTCAGTTTACTTGTTATCTGAGTAAGCTTGCCGATGTGTGTGTTGAAGCCAGCGTACGTTGGAGTGAAGCTAAGTACCTCGCTTTATATGGACAAGCTTTTGACGAGGGGGGCGAGCCCTTGTCTCTGATTGTTATAGGCATGGGCAAACTGGGTGGCTTCGAGTTGAACTTATCCTCCGATATCGACCTCATTTTTGCTTTTCGGCAGCATGGAGACACTCAAGGCGGTAAAAAATCCATTAGTCATCAAGAGTACTTCACTAAAATCGGTCAAAAGCTCATTCAGCATCTAGATCAAATAACCGCAGACGGTTTCGTATTCCGTGTTGATATGAGGCTTCGTCCGTTTGGCCAGTCTGGTGCATTAGTGCTGAGTTTAGATTCATTAGAAAACTACTATCAAGATCAGGGCAGAGACTGGGAACGCTATGCCATGATCAAAGCTAGAGTGATGTTAGGCAGTGAACTGGATCATCAAGAGTTTGAAGGCCTAAGAAGGCCATTTGTGTATCGCCGTTATTTAGACTTTGGTGCTATTGGTGCCTTACGTGACTTAAAGAAAATGATCGCGAAAGAAGTTCGCCGTAAGGGAATTGAGCACAATATTAAGTTGGGTGAAGGTGGTATTCGTGAAGTAGAGTTTATCGTACAGGCATTGCAAATACTGCATGGAGGAAGAGACAAGGGCTTACAAAATGCTTCTTTACTTGGTTTGTTGCCTTATCTTGCCCAACAAGAGTATTTGTCTTCTCAGCAAGTCGCAGAGCTTAATCAGGCTTACTTACTACTACGTCGAACGGAACATGCCTTACAGTCTATTAAAGACGAGCAAACACAGCTTCTTCCTGAGGACTCTATTGAGCGAGCAAGATTAGCAGCCATTGTGGGGTTTAACTCCTGGCAGGAATTGGATGAGGCGCTTTGGAGGGTTAGAAAGCAAGTACATCAGCACTTTATTGAATTAATTGACGATGGTGAAGAGGTTGATACGGAATACGATGCAGAGACTTGGCGCATTTTGCTTAAAAAGCCAGAAGATATTAGCAGTATTCTCGAAGCAATCGAAAGGGTAGATTGGATTTCGCCTGATAATATTGCTCAGCAAATACAAGGCTTATTGAGTTCTAAAACCGTCGCATTTATGCAAGCTGTAGGTCAGGAGAGGTTAGCGATTTTCCTTGCCATGTTGATTTCTAAGTTAGAAGGTGAAGAGCAGCCAGACGTCATATTTGAGCGAGTGTTGCCTATTTTAGAAGCAGTACTTCGCCGTACGGCTTATTTAGTGCTCTTATGTGAGAACCCGACAGCGATCACACATCTTGTAACTCTATGTCGTGAAAGCGTGTGGTTTTCCCAAGCCATCTCGACAACACCTGCTTTGCTGGATGAATTGCTAGATGCACATTCTCTGTTTTCACCACCTGATAAAGCAATGCTGGCAGATGAGTTAGAGCAGTGGTTAATGCGCCTACCGCAGGACGATGAAGAAGCTCAGATGGATGCAATGCGTCGCTTCAAACGTTCAATAACTTTACGTATTGCTGCCTGTGATATAACGGGTGTATTACCTGTAATGAAAGTGAGTGATCACTTAACATGGCTTGCAGAAGTTTTGTTAGAAAAAGTGTTGCAACAATCGTGGTTCTATCTCACACAGAAACATGGCTTCCCTGTTGATCAAGAGGAGGCGCACCTAACAGCACAACTTAGCGTGGTTGGTTATGGTAAATCCGGTGGTTGGGAGTTAGGTTATGATTCTGACCTTGACCTTGTCTTTTTATATGAGGCTCAAGCCACAGGTTATACTAATGGCGAACGCAGCATTGATAATCAAACTTTCTATACTCGGCTGGGTCAGCGACTGATTCACATGTTAACTAGCTTTACCGGTGCTGGTCGCTTGTATGAAGTCGATATGAGGTTAAGACCGTCAGGTAATTCTGGCCTATTAGTAACAAGTTTTGATTCTTTTAAAGAGTATCAGCTAAAAGAGGCATGGGTATGGGAGCATCAGGCGTTAACTCGCGCTCGAGGTTTAGCTGGTAATTCTAGCTTGCTGAAGAAGTTTGAAGCGTGCCGAAAAGATATTATTTCTCAGCCTAGAGATGTAAAAGACTTAAAAGAAGAAGTGATTAAGATGCGTGAAAAAATGCGTAAGCATTTAGACACAGGCGGCAAAGACAAAGGTTTTGATTTAAAGCAGGGAGCTGGTGGCATTATTGATATTGAGTTCATGGTGCAATTTTTAGTGCTGGCTTGGTCGGGTAAATGCCCTGAATTAATGACCTACTCAGATAATGTTAGGCAACTGGAGGCGGCCGCAAAACAGGACATAGTGAAACCTGAAATAGTGGCTCAGTTAATAGACACCTACACTTTTTATCGATCGCGTATTCATAGGCTAACATTGCAACAGCAAGGAAGGGTGACTCAGGCAGAAGACTTGGCTGCGGCCCAACAGCTTGTGAGTAAACTTTGGCAAGATTTTGTAGATGATTAACTTGGTTGATCGTATTTTGAACAGTCCAGTGCTATAATTCGTTTAATTAAAGCATTAGGACGTAAGGAGGAGTTTATGGCAATTAACGGTGTTGGTAATGATGCCATGGCTTACGCCAATGAAGTTTATAGCGCAAGCTTGGCAAAAAGTGCTCAAGAGCAACAAGCGCAGCAAGCATTAGCGTTACTTGAAAGTGCCGCGCAAAGCCCTGTATCCACTCCTGCCGCAGTCAGTGGATCACACACGACAACGGATGTACTGGGCCAGAATATTAATATTCGTGTGTAAAAGATCGTTAAGAAACTAAACCCAGTTTGCCATGCAAACTGGTTTTTTTTTGCTTATTCTTGCTCAGCTATGAAGTCTTGATCCAACTCAGGCAAAGGTTGGTCGTTAATGGCCGCTTCAAAAGCCTTTAAACGTTTATAAATCGACATAAGCTCGACAATGGTGGTCCAAGAGTTTATTAGAAACTGGAAAGAGCCTTCTACTTGGTTAAAGGCATTTAGTATTCTTTGCATTATACCTAGGGTAAAGGCCCCAGCTACAATCGAAGGCGCTAAAGCAATAAGAGGGACAAACTGACCGACATTTAAGTAGCTATAACGCACAACATTAAAATAGAGGTAATTTGCATAGAGTCGGAAGTAGTTCTGGCGGACGTTATAAAAAAGCTCTGACAGTTTTGCCGGTTCAGCGCGGTCTTCAAAATCCTCTCCATAAACCAGCTCCTTACGATAAGCAGCCTCAACTCTTTGATTCTTAAACTCTAATCCTGGGAGTTTAATGCCGGCAACCGCTAATAATAAGGTACCAAAAATAGACCATAAGATGGCAACGAAAACGAGAGCTTGGGGTACTTCGCCTATAATTGGTAGGACTTTTACGTGGTCGGAAAGAGCCCATAGAATAGGTAAGAAGGCAATCAGAGTCATAATAGAATCTAAAAAACGCACTCCCAAGCTTTCCATAATACCGGCAAAACGCATGGTGTCTTCTTGAATACGCTGTGAAGCCCCTTCAATTTGACGCACTTGTTGCCATTTCGAGGTATAAAACTCGGTCATGGAGGTTCGCCATCTGAACACGTAATGGCTAACGAAAAAGTTATTAAACACAGATACGGTAACCGCTACCATAATAATAATGGCCACAGTGGAAAGTTGGCTGTAAAAGTCGTTGAGGGTAATGCTTTGAGGGTTGCTAAGTGCATTTTGGATAAGGTCGTAAAAGCTACCATACCATTCGTTTAGCATGACGCTGACTTGTACTTGAAACCAGGTGATAAAAACGATCAAACCAGAACCAATAACAGACCATTTCGCCCATTTTTGTCCACCGATTAACACCCAGGTTCCGATGAAAAGAGCGTAACAAACAGCCATGTATTGATACAGCCAAGCGTTCAGGGCTGAGTTTTGGGCTGCTTGATAGGCGGCTTGAGCTGCCTGTTCTGCGCCTTCAGGAAGAGCTTGCGGAAAGTCGATGCCAAACACAAAGCCTAGGCTTAAAAGGTCGCCAAGGTCTTGAATTTCGGTGTACCAGCCAATAACACAAATGAGTGCCCATAGGGCAAAGCTTATAAAAAATAACCTTGGGTTAGGAAAGAAAGATTGAAACACAATTTACTTCTCTTGCTGTGGGTAGGGTAAATAGCCATCGACCTCATCGAGAAAAACGACTCTTATCTAAGCTTAAACCACTCACGCAGTAAGAACAATTGAGTTAACTTTAAGAAATCAGTAAAAAAATGCCATAGGGCAGGGAATATAGGTGAGATATAGTTAAAAGAGATAAAAAGTTAAAAGAGATAAACAGAGGGTCAACGCCCCCTGTTTACGTTAGCTCATTATGCTTGCGCGACCACTTTTGCAACGGCGCGTTCAAAGCGTGCAAGACCCTCTTGAATATCCGCCTCAGGAATAATCAATGACGGTGCAAGGCGAACCACATTAGGGCCAGCAACTAATAAGAACAAACCTTCTTCTGCTGCTGCTCGCATGAAAGCACTTGCATTACCTGCAAATTGCTCCACGACTTCGCCACCAATTAAAAGGCCCATACCACGAATGTCTTTAAAAATATGGTATTTTTCATTAATGGCTTTTAGACCCGCTACAAATTGCTCGTGACGAGCTTGAATGCCACTAAGTACCTCAGGGGTATCCACAATATCAATGACAGCTTCAGCAATGGCACAAGCCATTGGGTTACCGCCGTAGGTACTACCATGAGTACCAAAAGCTAAACTTTTAGCGGCTTTTTCCGTTGCTAGCATTGCGCCCACCGGAAATCCATTACCCAGCGCTTTAGCTGTGGTAAGAACATCCGGGGTTACACCAAGTTGCTCATAGGCGTACAAAGTACCAGTACGGCCCACACCAGACTGAACCTCATCAAATACCAATAGGGCGTTATGCTGGTCACATAGTTCGCGAACTTGTTTAGCGAATTCCACATCAGCAGGGATAATACCGCCTTCCCCTTGAATGGGTTCCATAACAACCGCACAGGTTTTATCACTGATGATGGCTTTCAATTGCTCAATGTCGTTGTAGTCACAGTGGTTGATGCCACCAGGCGTAGGCTCAAAGCCTTCTTTGTATTTAGCCTGACCACCAACGGAAACGGTAAATAAAGTACGACCGTGGAATGACTTGTTGAAAGCAATGATCTCATGCTTCTCTGGACCAAAATGGTCGTAAGCGTAACGACGCACAAGTTTGAATGCCGCTTCGTTGGCTTCACCGCCACTGTTGGCGAAAAAGACACGATCAGCAAAGGTTTTGTCCGTTAGTTTTTTCGCCAAACGTAACGCAGGTTCATTGGTCATTACGTTAGCAAGGTGCCAAAGCTGACCCGCTTGCTCACGCATTACTTCAACTAATTTTGGGTGAGAGTGGCCTAGAGCGGTAACGGCGATACCACCAGCAAAGTCAATGTATTGTTTACCTTCTTTGTCCCATACGTGTGAGCCTTCACCGCGCACAGGAATAATTGCGGAAGGGGCGTAGTTTGGAACCATTACTTCATCAAAGGTTGCTCTTGTTACTTCTAGTGTCACTTTCAAATACCTCTTAAAAAGTGGGTGGCCGGATAACGACCACCCTGTAGTTTATATTAGATTTCTAAGCTCACGAATGGCTACTGTAACCATTGCCAAAGTTAGCTCGTTGCCAGCTTTGATCTCAGTGAATGTAGCTCGATAATGCTTAATGTTATCACTGTTTAGCTCGCGCCATTGAGTGAGTCTTTGTTCTAGGTCTGAAATTTCTGTGTTAGCTTGAATGACCTCTTGAGTAAGGGTACGCAAACTATTATCCACCTCGTCACCTAAACCTGCTTTAGCGCGGCGTTGCCACATATCATCAGCAGTAAGCTCATTCACACTGTGGCGTAACCAATGCAACTCGAGATCCATTTCCAGAGCAAAGTAAGTTTGCGCCACATCGAGTACTTCTTTTTCGGTGTTGCTAGCCACTCGGATGATGTCTAGTCCATAGAATAAGTAGTCTAATGCCGATAGACGTTGTGCCACCTCTTCTGGGATGCCTTTTGCAATTAGATTTTCGCTGATTTCAGCCAAATGCTGCTGGCTAGGCTCAGTCAGAATGGCTTGCATATTGGCACGGATAATTTCCACACCTGGCTTATAAGTATCTTTCAGTTTCTGAATAGACAAGCTTTCTCGGGTATTGCGAAGCAGCCATAGAGTGGCTTTTTCTACCAAGACTTGAATGCGAATCAGTAGCGCATTTAGCTCACTGTTAGGTACTTTGAAGTCCAGGTCGTTAATCGCATCCCACAAAGCAGGAATACCAAAAATGTCTTCCGCCGCCATGTAAGCTCGAACTAGGTTTAAGGCCGACGCGCTGGTTTCTTCTTGCATGTAAGTGCTAAAGGTTGGCCCCATGCGATTGCCAAGATTGTTTGTTACATGGCCTGCAATGATTTCTTGAGACAGTGCATGAGACGCCATTTGGTCGCCAAATTGCTTGCTCAATTGCGATGGGAAGTACTGATGGATTTGAGTCAGTAAATCTTCATCTTCACCAATGCCATCTTCCACTAACTGCTCAGAAAGCTTGATTTTAGAGTAAGCCAAGAGTACCGAGATTTCTGGGCGTGTTAATCCTAGACCTTTGTTCAAACGCTTTTTAATCTGCGCGTCACTTGGCAAGAACTCGATTTCACGGTTCAGACGGCCTTCGCGTACCAAGGATAAGATGAGGCGCCAGTGGTCTGCCAGGCGATCCGCAGCACGGGCATTGGCAAGAGACAATACATGGCTCTGGCCACGGTTATGACGCAATACCAGTTCTGCAACCTCATCGGTCATTTCCGCTAACAGCTTGTTACGCTGCTTTTCTGTCATATCACCGTTCTCAACCACACGGTTAAGTAGGATCTTGATATTTACCTCATGGTCAGAACTGTCAACCCCAGCCGAGTTGTCAATGGCATCTGTACTAATGAGTCCACCATTTTGAGCAAATTCAATACGACCGTTTTGAGTTAAGCCAAGGTTGCCACCTTCACCTACAATTTTACAGCGTAGTTCTTTACCGTTTACACGAATCGCATTGTTCGCGTTGTCGCCTACATCTGCATGAGATTCGCTCTCCGCTTTAACATAGGTACCAATACCACCATTCCACAGTAGATCTACTGGGGCTTTAAGAATGGCATTTAATAGATCATTGGGTGCCATGGACTTAACATTGCCTTCAATGCCAAGAGCTTTGCGAATATCGGCATTAATAGGAATAGACTTCGCGGCGCGGCTAAAGATGCCACCACCTTTGGAAATCAGTTCTTTATTGTAGTCTTCCCAAGAGGAACGCGGTAAGTTGAACATTCTTTGGCGCTCTTCAAAAGAAGTGGCTGAATCCGGCGTTGGGTCAATGAAAATATGCATATGGTTAAATGCCGCCACTAAGCGAATATGCTTGGACAGTAGCATGCCGTTACCAAATACATCCCCAGCCATATCGCCGACACCAACGGCCGTGAAATCCGTATTCTGACAATCTACGCCAATCTCTTTAAACTGACGCTTAACAGATTCCCAAGCACCACGAGCAGTAATGCCCATTTTCTTATGGTCGTAACCATTTGAGCCACCTGAGGCAAAAGCGTCACCTAACCAGAAACCGTATTTCTCAGAAATACTGTTGGCGAGGTCAGAGAAGGTTGCAGTACCTTTGTCGGCTGCAACCACCAAGTATGGGTCGTCTTCGTCATAGCGCTGCACAGACATAGGCGGTACAAGTTCGTTTTGAACTAGGTTGTCTGTAATATCCAGCAAACCACTGATGAAGGTGGTGTAACAATGAACCACTTCCGCTTGAACTTCTTCACGGGAAGCATTTTTCTTCAACTGTTTGGCAACGAAGCCGCCTTTTGCACCAGCTGGTACAATAACGGCATTTTTTACCATTTGAGCTTTGACTAGGCCTAACACCTCAGTACGGAAATCTTCCATGCGGTCAGACCAGCGTAAGCCACCACGAGCTACTTTGCCGCCACGCATATGCACGCCTTCTACCCAAGGGGCGTAAACGAAGATCTCAAATTTCGGACGTGGTAATGGCACAGCCGGAATTTGTGATGGATCCAGCTTGAAAGAAACGTAATCTTTCACAAGGCCGTTTTCATCGTGTTGATAGAAGTTGGTACGCAGCATGGCTTCAATTACAGACAAGTAGTGCTTAAGAATTCTGTCTTCGTCTAAGTTAGCGACCTGGTCTAGCTCTAAAGTGATCTTATCAACAATCTTCAGCACTTTTTCATCACGTTTAGCAATGTCGCTAGGGTCAAACTTCTGCTCAAACAGTTGCACTAACAAGCGTGTGATGCCTGCATTTTTTTCAAGGGTTTGCTGCATGTATTGCACAGAGAAAGGTACTTGTAATTGCATTAAGTACTTAGTCAGTGCACGTAGCATGGTCACTTGACGCCAAGTTAAGGAAGCGTCTAACACAAGTGCGTTGAAGCGGTCATTCTCAACTCGGCGACGGAATACCTGGTTGAAAGCGTCTTGGAAAGCTTCACGTTGAGCAGATTTCTCTAAGTTAACGTCAGCATCTACCACAATGGCAAATTCAACTACCCAGGTGTTTGCTTTGCCATCACCGTTTTGGTCCAATTCATAAGGGCGGGCTTCCAGTACTCGTAATCCCATGCATTCCAAAATAGGTAATACATCAGAAAGAACAAGTGTGGTGCCTGAACCATAAATTTTAAAATAGTAATTGTTTTTGCTCTGACCCACTTGGCGGTATAGATGTGTGCTAATTTCCCCTTCACCAGCCAACTGGTTGAGGCGGTCAATGTCCAGTACTGCGGTATTGGGCGAAAAGTCTTCACGGTAGGCTGCTGGTAGATAATGAGCATAAGTAGTGAAAAGCTCATTGCCGACTTCTTCACCATGGCTGGTTTGTAAGGCAAGGTGAAGCTTGTCTTCCCAAGAGCTCATTGCATCTTGCATATTGCGTTGAATGTCTTCTACATCGATCGTTGGACTTTGTTTTGGGTCGGCGATCTGAATGGTGAAGTTAACGCGAGCCAGTACTAATTGAGAAAACTGCACGTTGAATTCTGAGCTGGTGCCGTTACACGCTTTCATCAAGATATTTTGCATCTTGATACGTAGTTCAGTGTTGTAACGGTCTCTTGGTACATACACCAGGGCATTTAAGAAACGACCGTAAATGTCTTTGCGCAAGAAAACGCGAAGTTGACGACGCTCTTGTATCGCTAAAATGCTTTCTATTGTTTGATAAAGCTCTTCCGCTGGGGCTTGCAGCATTTCATCACGAGGGTAGCTATTTAAAATATGCTTTAGGTTTTTACCCTTATGGCTGTTTGGGTCTACATTGGCTTTTTCAATGATATGATTCAGCTTAGTGCGCAATAGCGGGATATCTTGCAAGCGAGCAACATAGGCTGCAGAAGAGTAGAGGCCAAAGAAACGCCATTCGCCAATGACTTTTCCTTTCTTATCAAAACGCTTAATGCCTAGGTAATCTAAGTGTACTGGTCTATGTACCGTCGAGATGGCGGTAGACTTAGTTAAAATCAGAATGTTGCTGTTGTCTACAGCAAGCTCAGCCAACTTGTCCTGTAGGACAATGTCGCGCTTCACTTTCTTATCGTTTAAGTCTCTGAACGTTCCTAAGCCAGAACCGTCAACTAATTTTAGGTGCGTTTCTTTACCTTCAATAGCAAGGTCATAGGCTCTAAAACCAATAAAGGTAAAGTGGTTGTTAGCAACCCAACGTAAAAAATCAAGATTTTCTTGGTGTTCTTTGTTGTCTTTTAAATGAGCAAGCTGCTCTGATTCTTTGATGATACCATCGAGCTTGTCTTTCATGCTGGGCCAATCTGAGACGGTTTTAGAGACATCTTCTAGGCTGGCTAATAAAGCATCTTTAATGGCTTCCATTTGTGAAAAGTCTGACAAGTGGTCAATTTCGAAGCGCATTAAGGCTTCTTGGTTGTCAGCGTTTGAATCTATTTTAATAAGGTCGCCAGTTTTACTTCGCTCAGTGCAAACGACTGGGTGCGCAGTTAAATGAATGGTGTGCCCAAGACGAACTAGAGACATGTTGAAAGAAGAAACAAGGAAAGGCATATCCTCGGCTAAAATTTCAATAACCGTGTGAGTGGATTGCCAGCTGTGCTCTTCAAAGTTAGGGTTGTATACACGTACCTTTGGTTGGTTGTCAGGACGCTGTTGTAAAAAGTCCCAAAGGCAAATAATTGTGCCATATAAGTTTTCAATTGATTCATCAACCAAGTCTTCCGCTAGTGAGTCCTGGAAGTAAAGGTGAGTTAATTGAATTAGGTTTTTGGCCTCTGTTGCACTAAAGTTATCATTAATCTCAACTTCAATGCGTTCGATTAGTTCGCTTTTTTTATGATTCGTCATGTGAACTCATCCTCATGAGTGGTGTGCAAAAAAATAAAATTAGTCGTTAGTGTTGTATTTATAAAGTTTTACTTCAGGACCGTAATATGGATTATTATGAAAAAAACACCTGTTTGATAGGGTGTTACTTTTCTAATTGCGACCTCCCTTTCCATTTTTTGGGTTGTAGGCGTAAAAAAGTCTTGAAAGAAGCGATAAAACCCTTTGTTATCCATTTTAAACGAAATAAACTTCTTTTTTACTCATATGTCGCAGGATAATAATTTGTACAAGGGTGAATTTGCATCACGAGAAATCATGCAGGCGAGTAAAAAACCGCAAAAATACGGTTTTTTACTCTTGCCTCACTATTCTATGCTTGGATTCTCATCTGCTATTGAAACTTTGTTTATGGCCAATTGGGTGGCAGGGAAAGAGCTTTATCAGTTTTGTACAATAGGGCATGAAACGAAAGAGATTCGCTCAAATACCAGTGTTTATACGGTTGCCGATCATTTAACGAGTGCTATTCCCAGTGATTTGGATGCCATATTTGTTTGTGGTGTATCTCCAGTTACAAAAAACGAAAGTCCAACTTTAGAGAATTGGCTTAAAAATCAAGCGAAAAAAGGAACTGCATTAGGGGGGATTTGCACTGGTAGTCATCTGTTGGCGAAATCTGGCTTATTAGATGGCTATAGAGCGACCATTCATTGGTGGAGTTTGGCGCATTTACGAGATGAGTTTCCTGCGACCATTGTTTCTAACCATTTATTTGAAGTAGATAGGGATCGATATACCTGTAGCGGTGGCACTGCAGCTATGGATATGATGTTGTTTTTAATCGGTAAGCAACATGGCATGTCGTTGGCTAGTACTATATCAGAACAATTTGTGTGCGAACGTATCCGTACTCACGAAGACCCTCAACGAATTCCTTTGCAAACTCGAATTGGTAATGGGCAGCCCAAATTAATTGAAGCGGTTCAACTAATGGAAGCCAATATAAGAGAGCCCCTTTCTACAGATGATTTAGCCTACCATGTAGGGGTATCTCGTCGCCATTTAGAACGTTTGTTTAAACAAAATTTAAGTATAGTACCCTCAAGATATTATTTGGAAATGCGTCTTCAGCATGCTAAACAGTTACTTACCCAAACAGATAAGTCTATTTCTGAAGTGGGAGAGGAGTGTGGGTTTGGTTCAGCGCCTCATTTTAGTACAACTTACAAAGGTTTTTTTGGTATTACGCCAAGGGAAGAGCGCAAACATATTACTGGGGATAATGCTGTAGCTAGCCCCTCAGATAGGAAAAAGCGCCAGTTATGGCGTAGGTGAAACGGTGACTCTATTTTGCTAGAATATGGCGCAAAAATTGCTTTGTCTGTCATGGGTTCTAGGATCTTCTAAAGAGTTACGAAAAGCAAATAATATAATTAATGGTATCTTAGGGTTACCTAAGAAAGTGCATATAAGATCATAAAAAGAAGGTATGAAATATGTCGAAAACCCCAGCGTTAGAGCTCATTGATATTCATAAAACGTTTGGCGATATAGAAGTACTCAAAGGTATTTCACTTAAAGCTTACGATGGGGATGTCATCTCTATTCTTGGTTCAAGTGGATCAGGAAAAAGTACTTTTCTACGTTGCATTAACTTATTAGAGAACCCTACCCAAGGTAATATTTTGTTTAATGGTGAACAGCTGAGTCTAGTGAAAGGTGATACTGACTTGGTTGCGGGGAATATGAAGCAGTTAACGCAAATGCGTCAACAAATTGGTTTTGTATTCCAAGGGTTTAACTTATGGCCGCATATGACCATTTTGCAGAATGTTATGGAAGGGCCTCTTCACGTATTAAAAAGGCCTAAGCAAGAAGTCCTTGAATATGCTGAGTATTTGTTAAATAAGGTGGGGATTGCCGACAAAAAGCATATGTATCCAAATCAGTTGTCTGGCGGTCAGCAACAGCGAGTTGCCATTGCCCGTACACTAGCAATGGATCCGCAAGTCATTTTGTTTGATGAACCGACTTCAGCCCTTGATCCTGAGTTGGTGGGTGAGGTATTAGGTGTTATGCGCAACCTTGCTGATGAAGGGCGCACCATGCTGATTGTGACCCACGAAATGAATTTTGCTCGCGAAGTGTCCAGTGAGGTCGTATTCTTACATCAAGGTGTTGTTGAAGAACAAGGTACACCTGAAAAAGTTTTTGAAACACCTGAGTCAGAACGTTGTAAAGCGTTTTTGTCTAGTGTGTTTTAGAATTGAGCAATAAAGTGGTGATCTGACTGTATAGCCAGATAAACAAAAAGATAGAAACTATAATTAAAAGGAATCTTTCCATGAAATTGAAAAAAATAGCTTTAGGTTCGGCTTTTCTACTAGGGGCAGCGTTATCATCAATGTCGGTTCAAGCTGCTGATAAAGTGCGCTTTGTGACAGAGGGGGCTTGGGCGCCGTTTAACTTTATTGATAAATCTGGTAACCCACAGGGCTTTGATGTCGATATTGCTCGCGCACTGTGTGCTCGTATGGAAGCAGATTGTGAAATTCATACTCAAGACTGGGATGGTCTAATTCCAGCGCTACAACGCAAAAAATTTGATGCAATTATCGCTTCCATGTCTATTACTGAAGAGCGTTTACGTGTCGTAGATTTTACTGATAAATACTACTCAGGTGGTGTGCGTTTCATGGGGCGCGTTGGCGATAAATTTGATTTATCTGACCTAGAAGGAAAAGCAATCGGTGCGCAACGTGCAACTATTGCTAGCCAATACCTTGAAGATAACCTAGCTGATGTTGCAGACATTAAGTTATATGACACGCAAGATAATGTTTATTTAGATCTAGTAGCTGGTCGTCTTGATATCGCACTTTCTGATGAGCTGCCAACTTACAACTGGTTAAAAACATCTGATGATGGTGATAAATTTGAATTCAAGGGTGATGCATTTTTGAAGACGGATGAAATTGGTATTGCAGTTCGTAAGAGCGACAAAGACCTAAAAGAAAAAATAAACAAAGCCTTAGCTGAAATCTTAGCGGATGGCACTTATCAAAAAATCAATGCTAAGTACTTCCCATTCTCTATCTACTAAGAAGAGAGTCTTTAAGGTCTTATGGCGCAGCTCGTTGCGCCATAAGAACGTTTATCAGCAAATCTGAGTAATAATTATTATGATAGATCTTCATGGATTTGGTGATCAATTGTTGGCGGGTGCGGTCGTCACAGTTGAATTGGCACTGTTTTCTCTTGTTGTGGGGCTAGTACTTGGACTGCTTGGCGCTTCTGCTAAATTGTCCTCAATTAGAGCGCTGCAAATTATCGCTAATTTTTACACCACGGTAATTCGTGGTGTGCCTGAATTACTGACCGTTCTTATTATTTACTTTGGCGCAACCAGCGTACTAATGGGAATAGCGAGCCTATTTGGCTACGATGAGTATATTGAGGTGGGTGCCTTTGCCGCAGGTGTAACTGCACTTGGTTTAACCTTTGGAGCCTATGCCACCGAAGTTTTTCGTGGCGCACTTCAGTCCATTCCTAAAGGTCAGCATGAAGCAGCGACTGTTTTAGGTATGGGCTCAATACATAAATTTAGGCGAATTATTCTGCCTCAAGTTTGGCGTATTGCCTTACCTGGGCTAGGTAACCTCTTCCTTGTTTTATTAAAGGATACTGCATTAGTGTCTGTGGTTGGGCTAGATGACATTATGCGTAAGGCCAATATTGCGGTAAGCAATACTAAAGAGCCTTTTTTGTTTTATTTAGTAGCGGCTTGTATGTATCTAGTGTTGACTATTTTGTCGATGCTATTGGTGACTTACCTAGAAAAGCGTGCGAATCGCGGTTTAGTGAGGGGTAAATAATGGATTTTTCAGTTGTTGTTGAATATTTTCCTCGTTTGCTAAGCGGTGTTTGGGTGAGCTTGCAATTGGTGATACTTTCCATTGTGTTGGGTGGGATTTTTGCTTTACCTATTGCTCTTGCAAGGATTTCCCCAAAAGGCTGGGTTAGAGCCATTCCATTTGCTTATATCTTCTTTTTCCGTGGTACGCCTCTTTTAGTGCAAATCTTCTTAGTGTACTACGGCGCTTCACAGTTTGAGGTGATTCGTGAAAGCTTTTTATGGCCTGTATTAAGGGAACCATTTTGGTGTGCGATTATTGCCTTCACGCTAAATACCTCTGCTTATACGGCAGAAATTTTTCGCGGGGCCATTCAGGCGATTCCCCCAGGTGAGGTTGAAGCATGTAAAGTCGTGGGCATGACGAAAGTGCAAATGTATCGTCGTATTCTTTTGCCAAGAGCGTTCGGGATTGTGTTGCCTGCTTACGGTAATGAGATCATCTTGATGCTGAAAGGAAGTGCTCTTGCCAGTACGATTACCATTTTAGATCTTACTGGGATGGCTCGTACTATTATTGCGAGAACTTATACTCCCATGGAGATCTTTTTGGCAGCAGGGGTGATTTATTTAATCATCAGTATGGTGATTATTGCTATTTTCCGCCAAATTGAGCTAAGGCAAAATCGCTACTTAGGAACTCTGTCAATCAAGGTGTCTGATAAGGGATAAGTTGGTTGGTAAAGAGAGAAAAAAAGAGGGTAAAAAACCCTCTTTTTTTATGTCTATTTTATAGTGCGTCCGCACCTGTTTCACCGGTACGAATTCGAATGACCTGCTCTAATTCACTCACGAAGATCTTACCATCACCGATTTTACCCGTGTTTGCACTGTGTTGAATGGCCTCAATAGCGCGCTCTACTTGGTCGTTATCGACTGCTAGTTCCATTTTTACTTTGGGTAAAAAATCGACAACGTATTCTGCTCCACGATAGAGTTCAGTGTGGCCTCTTTGGCGGCCGAAACCTTTTACTTCGGTTACTGTGATGCCGTTGATTCCTATTTCAGATAGTGCTTCACGAACTTCATCTAATTTAAAAGGTTTAACAATCGCCGTAATCAATTTCATTTTATTATTCTCCATACCTTTAAAAGTCTTATAGCAAACATAGCACCCTGTTTAAGAAGGTGCTAGCTTTCTAAATTGTTTAGTGCGTCTAAATCGTCGTATTGTACTTGATGGTATTTTTCCCCTAATTTATGAACTGCGTCAATAAGATATTTGGGGTGCTCGGGATCGACAAATTGATGGATTCCATGGCCAAGGTTGAAAACATGGCCGGTGCCATGGCCAAATCCTTCAAGAACTTTTTCTACTTCAGACTCAATCACCTGTTGGTTAGCATACAATACACATGGGTCAATGTTGCCTTGTAAAGCTACTTTGTCTCCCACTCGTGCGCGGGCTTCTGCTATGTCTGTCGTCCAATCTAAACCTAGTGCATCTGGTCCTGTGGCGGCCATGTTTTCAAGCCATTGACCGCCATTTTTGGTAAACATAATTACAGGGATCTTTCTCCCTTCGTGTTCTCTGATTAAGCCATCCATGATTTGTTTCATGTACATAAGCGAGAACTGTTGATACATGGGGCCGCTCAATACTCCACCCCAGGTATCAAAAATTTGCACTGCCTGAGCACCAGCTTTGATCTGGCCGTTGAGGTAGTCTATTACCGATAGTGCCAGTTTGTTTAATAAAGCATGTAGCACCTCAGGGGTCTGGTACATCATTGCTTTAATATGACGAAAGTCTTTGCTTGAGCCGCCTTCAACCATATAAGTCGCCAGAGTCCAAGGGCTGCCTGAAAAGCCGATAAGGGGGACGCGCCCATTGAGTCCATGGCGAATGGTAGTGACAGCCTTCATCACGTAATCTAAATCATCTGCACTGGTAGCTTGAAGGGCGTCAACATCAGCTTTGGAACGTATTGTATGCTTAAACTTAGGGCCTTCACCTGTTTCAAAATACAGGCCTAGCCCCATTGCATCTGGGATGGTTAGGATGTCAGAGAACAAAATAGCCGCATCTAAATCATAACGTTCTAAAGGTTGTAATGTAACTTCACAGGCAAAATCCTGATTTTTACAAAGGCTTAGAAAATCACCAGCTGTCGCTCGGCTCGCTCTGTACTCAGGCAAATAGCGGCCTGCTTGGCGCATCATCCAAACGGGGGTTGTGTCGACAGGTTGTTTAAGAAGAGCGCGTAGAAAGCGGTCGTTCTTTAGCTCTGGGAACATGTAGTGTCTCCGGTAGGCGTAAAATATGCCCGTTATTCTACCTAACTTATTGAGTAAAAAAAGGATCAAGCTCATGGATTAGCTAATCCATGATCTTTTTGTTATTCACCTAGATAACGTTTAAGCCCATAGACTTGTACCCGTTGTATCGCTTCTTCTATCTCGCGCTGAGCATGTAGGTCTGCGAGTACTTGAGGGAAAGCTTGTTGGGTTTGTTGTACTGTCATACCAGGTTTTAGGTGTGGAGAATAAAGGGCTTTTAGTAATAAGTAGTCTAAAGGGCTGAGGTAGGAATCTGTGCTGACATCATTAAAGATAGAGGGAAAGACACTATCTGAGTCGTTGGGCAAACCCAATAATTGCGTAATTTCTTCTACAATGCAGTCTAAAAAGCGTGATTTAGCGCGTGCATAGTCCACGGGAATAATAATAGTGCCGCGCACGATTTCGGAAAAACGGTTTACACGAAAGTTACCGAGACATATGGCTTCATTAATGGCTGTCCGAATTTTATCAGGATCGCCTATGTATTGACTGACTTTATCTTCTAAATGTTCATAGTCGGTAAATATCACATAGATATTCGCTTCCCGAGCAACATGGGTGAAGTCGATCGGAATACCAGTAATATATGATAAATGCTGAGCGTGTACACTGAGTAATTCTTTTTGCAAGCTGGCATCACCGCTGTCACTTTCAAAAAAAAGTTTTATGGGTTTGCTCCAACGCACTAATTTGGGATTACGAGTTTCTTTGTATTCTCTTTGCAAGGCAATTTTTACAAAGCTTTCTTCTAAATAAGCCTCATTCTCCCATCGCTCCTGAGCATGAGATAGGCTACTGAAAGTCAGTAAAGCGAATACGCTAGTTAGGGTCGCTAAAGCGCGGCTCAGTAAGTTTGTAAACATAATGTTTTAAAGCGTCCAAAGAATCAGGGGTAAAATCAAAATCAGTCTGATGTTGTAAAATGTACTCTTGGGTCATAGGGTGAATGGAAGATAATTCACTTTCTTCTATTTCAATTCTGCCGTGCTGAGCCTCATCATATTCGCAGGTGAAGATTTTCCCCCAAATACGGAAACCTTTGCCTTCTGTTTTAAAAACTCCCTGTGGCTCTATTGGGGCGACAATCCCTAGTTCCTCTTTTAATTCTCTCTGGGCAGCGATCAAATAGCTCTCACCTTTGTCAACCACGCCACCCGTTGTGATGCCATAAAAACCGGGACAGAAGGCTTTATCGAGGGCCCGTTTTTGTACGAGAAGCTCACGGTCTTTATTGAATACCAAAATGTAGGTGACACGATGGAAGTCACGATCAAAGTTCATTTTATGGCGTTCAATGTCGCCTATGACCTGGTTGTTTTCATCCACAAGAATGATCACTTCGCTGGGTTTTGTCATCGCAGGGTGCCCCATGTATGAAAAGCAATAAAAGAATATCGAGAAAGTGCTGTAAAGAAAAGCAGATATATGTAAATGAAGACTATCGCAAAGGCGACCAGTTATTTCATTTATCACCCGCAGATAGAGTGTTTTTACCGCTCCTATGGCGGGGAGTTTGATATAGTTTGAGCAACTTGATGATAAGAGAGTCCACTATGATTCCGAATAATGACTTTTTGGCGTTAACTCTGGCTAATCCAGAGCAACTAGATGCCTTCGATTTTGCTTTTGACTCAGGTCATGCATATGTTGAAAACACTGGCATTATGCGCCTTGAGCCTAGCCAAAAAAGTGAGATCAGTTTAATCGTTTCGGTTGGAGTACATGGCAACGAGACTGGACCAATTGAACTCATTAATCGCCTGCTTTCTTCTATTTTGGAAGGGCAGGTACCTCTTAAGGTTCGTTTGCTTGTATTAATTGGGAACCCAGCTTCTGCACTCATAGCAAAGCGTTTTTGTGATGTTAATTTAAACAGATTATTCAGTGGTGCCTGGCAAAACTATGAGGGGCCTGAAGCTGATCGAGCG
The DNA here is from genome assembly GCF_054780655.1 of Marinomonas epiphytica. Taxonomy (NCBI): domain Bacteria; kingdom Pseudomonadati; phylum Pseudomonadota; class Gammaproteobacteria; order Oceanospirillales; family Oceanospirillaceae; genus Marinomonas; species Marinomonas epiphytica. The sequence continues at coordinate 190,065 of NZ_BAAGVX010000039.1, read as the reverse complement.
GCGTTATTAGAAGACAGTGTGAGTCGATTCTTTAATGCTGATCAAGGGCAAGCTGGACGTCGTTTTCATTATGATTTGCATACCGCGATTCGTGGTTCAAAGCATGAAAAATTTGTGGTTTACCCTTATGTCGAGAGCAAGGAATACAGTGTTGAACAACTAAGCTTTTTGGCTGCATGTGAAATTGATGCCGTCCTCTTGTCTCATCAAGCAACGACTACTTTTTCGTACTATAGTCATGCTCACCACAACGCCCATGCTTTCACCGTCGAATTGGGCAAGGTGTATAAGTTTGGAGAAAATGACTTAAGCAAATTTTCAGCTGTTGAAGAGAGTTTACATAGTTTTATTTCCAAGGGCGAAATCGCATCTGCTAACCCAGAAAAATTACGCCTTTTTCGTGTTAAAGAGGCATTAATTAAAGATAGTGAAGATTATCAATTGCATGTTTCTGATCAGCTAGAAAACTTCACTCCTTTTAATAAAGGGGATCTTTTGGCCAGCTCATCGCTTAGTCAATACTGTATTGAGCAGAGTGGTGATGCGCTTATTTTTCCTAATGCTCATGTACCAGTAGGGCAAAGAACGGGGTTACTGGTCCGACCTGTATTGCTTAAAGATTTAGCATTAGTTTAGTGGGCTAATAGGCCTCCTTCACTCTTGTGAAGTTAGTCTGATTCTTGTATTGTTACGTTATAACATCTATTGTGCGTAACGAGGAAATTATGAATAAGCTTGTTGTTTCTCTAGGATTGGGTGTGCTATCGCCACTAGCGTTAGCAAAACCTACAATTGTAACCAGTATTAAACCTGTTTCTATGGTGGTCGCTGCTATTGCAGGAGACAAGGCTAATATAGAGCAAATAGTATCCAGTACAGCCTCACCTCATGATTTTGCTTTGCGTCCTTCTGATTTAAGAAAAATTCATTCTGCAGACAGTGTGGTTTGGGTAGGGGAGTCTCTTGAAAACTTTCTAGAGAAACCGCTTTTAAATGCCAATAAAATGTCTAGCTCAATAGAGTGGATGACACTAGATAACGTGGTTTTACGTGAGTTTGGTGATGAGCATAATCACGATCATGATGAGCACGACCACGGTCATGATGAACACGACCACAATCATGATGAGCACGACCACGGTCATGATGAGCACGACCACGGTCATGATGAGCACGACCACGATCATGATGAGCACGACCACGATCATGACGAGCACGACCACGATCATGACGAGCACGACCACGATCATGACGAGCACGACCACGATCATGACGAGCACGACCACGATCATGATGAGCATGACCACGATTCACACGCAGGCCATGGCCATGAAGGGCACGACCATACTGGCACAGATCCACATGTCTGGTTATTGCCGCATAACGCCCAAGTACTTGCTCAAGCGGTAGCTGAAAAACTGATTCAGTTAGACGAAGAAAATCGTGACTATTACGAGCAGAATTTGTCAGAGTTCCGTTTGCAGCTTGAAGCTCAAGAGAAAACACTAAAATCTAAATTCAGCTCAGTGCAGGATGTCCCTTATATTGTTTTCCATAATGCTTATCAATACTTTGAGAAACACTATGGTTTAAACAATGCAGGAGAGGTTTCGGTGAGCCCAGAGCGTAAGCCTGGCGCAAAGACTATCACTGCATTACGAGAAAAAATAACGGAACATCAGGTTCAGTGTGTATTTAGTGAGCCTCAATTCAGCCCAGCTATTATCGATGTGTTATTAGATGGGACAAAAGTGAAAGGGGGGCAATTAGACCCACTTGGTACTCAGGTAGAAGTATCTAAATATGCTTACATTCAATTTATAAATGGCTTAGCTGACTCTTACTTGAGCTGCTTAGGCTAATTTATTACGCCTATTCTAGGCGACTCGCTGCGTCCTCTGTATAATGATTTTATTTTACAGAGGTGCGCAGGGAGATTCATGAATCCATCATCTGTTAACATTCAAACCGATCAACTCATAAAAAGTGCCCAGCGAACCCTATCTACTCAGGCGCAAGCACTGGCTAATTTATCTACCAGAATCAACGACTCCTTTGCTCAAGCGGTAAAAATGCTACTGAGTAATACAGGTCGTACTATTGTATGTGGCATGGGTAAGTCTGGGCTCATTGGTAAAAAAATCGCTGCGACCCTAGCTTCAACAGGCACCCCGAGCTTTTTCCTTCATCCAGGGGAAGCGTTTCATGGTGACCTAGGTATGATCCAACCCCAGGACACACTGATTCTGATTAGTTACTCGGGTGAAACCGAAGAGCTAATGCGTTTATTGCCCTCCTTGAAAAACTTTGGGAACCCCTGCATTGCTTTGGTGGGGAATATGGCGTCTACACTAGCTAAGCATTGTGATTGCGTATTGGATATTTCGGTAGACAGAGAAACTTGCCCGAATAATCTAGCTCCCACCACCTCTACCACTATGACAGCGGCAGTAGGCGATGCACTGGCTGTCGCGCTAATGGAAGTAAGAGATTTTCAACCACAAGATTTTGCGCGTTTTCATCCTGGTGGCAGCTTAGGACGAAAATTGTTAACTCGGGTTAAGGATTTAATGCACAAAGATCAGCTCCCAATTTGTACTCCAGAGACCCCATTACGGGAAGCCATTTCGGTGATGACTAAAGGGCGCATGGGGGTGGTGCTAATACAACAGCAAGATAATTTATTAGGCATTTTTACGGATGGAGACTTACGACGTGCCATGTTGAAAGAGATGCCTAATATGATCCATCAGCCGATCTCTGCTTGGATGACACCAAACCCTAAAACTATCAATGAAAACATAATGATAGTTCAAGCAGAAGAAAAGATGCTACAGGATAAAATTACCCTGTTAGTGGTTGTCAACGACGAGCAAAAGTTAACAGGAATACTTGAGATTTACGACCGTTAAAACACCATAGTGTTTAAATAAAAATGGTGAAAACGAACCACATTGGAGTAAAGAATGTCAGAGCAAAGCAATAAAATTATTAAGATAGGCGAATCAATACAAGTGGCTAACCACTTACCTTTTGTATTATTTAGTGGCGTTAATGTGTTGGAATCCCGTGACCTTGCTATGCAGGTGGCGGAAGAACATGTGAAAATCACCCAAGAGTTGGGCATTCCCTATGTGTTCAAAGGTTCTTTTGATAAAGCGAACCGTTCTTCTATTAATTCTTTCCGTGGTCCAGGCATGGAAGAAGGGTTAAAAATACTGCAGGAAATCAAAGATACTTTTAACGTGCCTGTCATTACCGATGTACATGAAACCTTCCAATGTGAGCCAGTGGCGGAAGTGGCGGATGTCATCCAGTTGCCTGCTTTTTTATCTCGTCAAACCGATTTGGTCGCGGCCATGGCCAAGACAGATGCGGTCATCAACATTAAAAAAGCGCAATTTCTAGCGCCTCACGAAATGAAACACATCCTTATCAAATGTGAAGAGGCGGGCAATAACCAACTTATGCTGTGTGAACGTGGCACCATGATGGGTTATAACAATTTGGTTGTTGACATGTTGGGGTTTGGAGAAATGAAAAAGTTCCACTACCCAGTAATGTTTGATGTTACTCACTCACTACAGCGCCCAGGTGGCCGTTCAGATTCGGCTGATGGCCGCCGCGCTCAAGTAACAGAGTTGGCTCGCGCTGGAATGGCGCTAGGTTTATCCAGTTTATTCTTGGAAACTCACCCAGACCCAAATAATGCCAAATGCGATGGTCCATGTGCCTTGCCATTGAGCAAACTTGCGCCGTTCTTAAAGCAAATGAAAGAGCTTGATGAATTGGTTAAAACCTTTGCTGAACTGGATACGAGTGCTTAATTATGGATGCGGAATTTTTAGCGGATTACCCCGCCATTCTAGATAACACAGTGCTTTTGGAAAGCCTGCAAGGCGCCCAGCTGGTGGTGTTTGATGTAGATGGTGTGCTTACCGACGGCGGTTTGCTGTATGGTGATTTAGGGGAAACCATCAAACGCTTCAATGTGAAAGATGGGGTTGCCATGAAGCTGCTACCCAAATGGGGAGTGCAGGTGGCCGTGATTACCGCTAAAGATTCGGCGCCACTTAGGCAGCGCATGGCTGATTTAAAAGTCGAGCACTTCTATCCAGGTTGCCATAATAAAGCGGAAGCGTTTGCTGCCATTTGTGAAGCACTGCATATTTCAGCAAAACAAGCGGTGTATATCGGAGATGATGTCATCGATTTGCAGGTAATGCCTCAGGTAGGTATTGCTATGTGTCCGCAAGATGCCCATGTGTTGGTGCAACGTCACTGTCAGGTTAGGTTAACCAAAGGCGCTGGACAAGGTGTTGCTCGCGAAGTGGCAGATTTGCTTTTAGCATCACGAATGACCTTAGAAACGGCGTATGACATTGCCCAACAACCCGAGTTCGAAAAATAATGATGAACAATAATCCTTCTTCTAAACTGCCTGAATTTCATATTGTGATCCCTGCTCGATACGCCTCCCAGCGTTTTCCTAAAAAGCTCATGGCGGATTTACAGGGTAAACCTGTATTGCAGTGGGTTTATGAATTGGCAATAAAAGCAGGTGCGAAATCTGTGACTATCGCAACGGACCACCCAACGATTGAAAAAGCTGCTAAGGCCTTTTCAGCATCCGTAGTGATGACTCGTGATGACCATGAAAACGGCACTGAGCGTTTAGCAGAAGTAGCAGAAAAAATGGCTTGGTCGGGAGATGAGATTGTCGTCAACGTGCAGGGGGATGAACCATTGCTACCCGTCGCTATTATTCATTCCGCGGTCATTGCTTTGCAAAAAGATCAACAAGCTGAGATGGCAACCGTGGCGTGCCCGATTCATAATGAAGCGGACTTCTTTAATCCGAACGTCGTCAAGCTAGTGTGTGACCAGAATAATCGTGCCTTGTATTTTAGCCGTGCACCAATTCCTTGGGATAGAGACGGGTTTGCAGAGCACGAGAATAAGAGTGCGTTATCAACCGGCTTTGCCCCTTTAAGGCATATTGGTTTGTATGTTTACCGCGCTTCTTTGTTAGCTAAATATGCTCAGTTGCCCATGTCTCCTTTAGAAAAGTGGGAAAAACTCGAACAGTTAAGGTTTCTTCATCAGGGTATTAAGGTTCAAGTCGCCAAAGCCGAAGCCATGCCTCCACATGGTGTTGATACTCCAGAAGACTTAGAAAAACTGCGCGCGTTATTAACCAACTAACTTAGCAAAATTAAATGTGCACATGAATAACGCCGCTCTTGGCTCAAGAGCGGCGTTTTTTTGAGCAACTGTAAATGAAAAGTCATGAAAGTAGGCTAATCTTGCTATTAATAGTTATATCAACATGATTGATGTCAATTTTTTTCATAATGTGTATGGAAAGTGTAAAAAAAAGGCTTACAATAAATTGATGGTAACTCGTTTTAGCTCGACTTGAAATTTTTAGATCCAAAAGGAATACGATCATGAAAAAAATATTACTTGCTTCAACTTCTCTGCTTAGTAGCGCTGTGATGGCCGCTATGCCAGTAAACCAGCCGATAGGCTCAAGTTTCACGCTAGGGTCAGCAATGAATCTTCGTGCTTTAGACACGGCTGCTGCAAACCCAGCGGCTCCTTTCTTAATGGTGAATGATGCTGACGACGATAGTTTTCGTTTTGGTATTATTGGCCCAATTGGAGTAGGCGCAGAATTTGGTGATATCAGTGATTTAGACGATCAGATTGATCGTGCGGAAGCAATTCTTGATGCTACTTATACAACAGTTGGGGCGGCGAATAATGCTATTACTGAGGTTAATAGTATTTTGAATAACATTGCTGACACTGCTTATGTGAAGGTGTCTGCCTCTACTCAAATCCCCCTAATGCCAATCATATATAAAACAGAGTCGAGCGGTGCCTTCTTAGTGGATGCAAGCGTGTCGATTGTAGGTCGAGGAAGCCTTCTTGCCAGCGATGTTACTGTAGATACCTCGGGTGCGAGTCCAGAACTGACTTCCAATACTTCTATGTACGCTAACGTTGCAACCGACTTAAATATTGGTGTTGGTTATAGCCAGAAAATGTGGGAGCCAGAAAACAGTGATGCCGGCATGTTAATTGGTGGTATTAAAGCCAACTTCCACCAAATCTCACTAGGGCAGGCTTTATCCGTTCTAAGTGATGACAGCGACGATGCCAGCGACGTTTTTTCTGACACCATCAGTGACGATGCAGAAAGCACTACGGGTGTCGGTATTGATTTAGGCGCTATCTGGTACTCAGATATTTACCACGCGGGTATTACCATTGCCAACATTAACGAGCCCGAGTTCGACTATAACGCTGTGGGCACTAATTGTAGTGTTAAAACCGGTTCGGCAAAAACCAGTTGTGATGCAGCGGCAAGCTTCATTTCAGCAGGTAAACTGACGGCTAAAAACACCTATGTCATGGAAATGCAAACTACATTAGACTTTTCCATTTCCACTCCTCAAAAGCAGTTAACGCTTGGTCTGTCTTACGACGTTAATGAAGTTGAAGACGCCGTGGGTGACGAATACCAGTGGGCGGTCGCATCTTTGTCTTATTACGGTGACAGCCACTTCCTACCTGGTTTGCGTGTGGGTATGCGTCAAAACATGGCGGGAACAGAGCTTAGCTATGTAACTGCTGGTTTAACCTTGCTTAAGCGCCTTAACTTAGATGTTGCCGTGGCAACGGACACTGTAACCGATGACGATGGCGACGAAGTGCCACGTAGTGCCTTTGTTTCTTTAGGCTATAACACGGCTTTCTAAATTTTTGTAAAGAAAGTGCAGATAAAACCGATAGCATTTAAGTGTTATCGGTTTTTTTATGTTTGTAAGGTCTCATTATGAAAAAAAGTTTGTTGGCGCTAATAGTGAGTTTCGCCAGTGCTCACCTAATGGCAGCAATACCCGTGTACCAACCCGTTGGTACGTCTTACACATTAGGGACTATGGCTAATAAGCGTTCTTTATCAACCTCTTTGGCTAACCCAGCTGCACCATATTTAATGACCACCTTAAAAAGCCTACGACACGGCTACTTAGGGCCAATTGGTTTTGGTTACGAGATGGGCAGTATTAGTAATTTAGAAGATCAGGTTGATGAGCTAGAAGACACCTTAAGTAGTGAAAGCTACTCAAGTACTGCAGAAGCCGAAGCAGCCATAGCAAAAGCTAATGGAGTCATTTCTGATATTGCCGATACTGCCTATATTAAATTTAGTGGTTCTGTGCAGCTGCCTTTTATGCCGCTTATTTATAAGTCACAAAATCGTGGTGCCTTTATGCTAGACAGTAGTGTGTCTTTTGTGGGCAAAGGCAGTATCTTGGCAGACGATATTAACTACAGTTTGTCTGGGTCTAGCTTTAAATTGAATACGGATACGTCCATGTACATCCAATCTGCTACGGATTTTCGAGTCGGTTTGGGCTATTCGCAAGTGTTCGGGCGCTTCGTGTCGGGAGCGTTGGTGCTTGGAGGAAAAATTAATTTTCATGAAATCTCCCTAGGTCGTGACCTTGCGGTACTGGTAGATGACAGTTCCGATGCTGGCAGTGCGTTTGGAGATGATTTGTTTAATAGCCAAAAAAGTAGCACAGGATTGGGTTTAGACTTAGGGGCATTGTGGGTATCTGATTATTATCAACTTGGTGCAACACTGGCTAACATTAATGAACCGGAGTTTGACTATGAAACCTTAGGTGACTGTGGTGGTTTAACCGGGTCGCCCCTAACTCGTTGTAATGCTGCTGTTACTTTTTCTGATGCGAGCAAATTGTCTTTGGTTGATAGTTATACAATGGAGCGTCAATTAACCTTAGAAGGTGCGCTGACGTCAAAAAATCGTCAGATTTCCTTAGCAGCCTCTTTTGATGTGAATGCCGTTGCAGACCCCATTGGGGATGAATACCAGTGGCAAACCCTTTCTGTATCATACTTTAGCGATAACATTGCCGTACCTGGTGTCAGACTCGGGTACCGAAAAAATGCCGCAGGTGAGAAACTCAGCTACGTTACCGCTGGGGCCACCTTATTTCAGCGTTTAAATTTGGATTTAGCCTACGGGTTAGAAAGTTTGTCTGATGAGGGTGGAAGCAGCAGTATCCCTAGAAGCTTTTATTTCTCATTAGGATACGATTCAGCATTTTAACCTTGGTTAGGGTAAATAAGGCCGCTGGGGGTCATGATGGCATCCAGTGGCACATCCCAACTCTGAGTAGGTAAGTGTTTAACTTGTTGGCAGTCGTGAGCTAGGCCAATTAAGTAAGGGGGCTTAGTGCTAGGCTTGTTTGCGAATGTACGGTCATAGAAGCCACCTCCCATTCCCAAGCGTTCCCCTTGTTGATCGAAACCAACTAATGGGAGGAAGACTAGGTTTAATTCGTGTCCTTTTATGATGGATGAACCACAAGGCTCTTTGATCCCAAAGCGGTTCATTTGCCATTCATTCGTCTGGTGGTAATGGGCAAAAAGTAGGGCTTGCTGATCTAGAATCGGTAAAAAAGTGGTTTGTTTATTGTGCCAACAAGATTGGACGAGGTGATGAGGGGAGATCTCACCATCATTACTTAAATAAAATGCGATGCTTTGCGGTTGTTTTAAATCGAGCTTTTTAAGTAATGTAGGCCATTGATTTAACAAAGATAAAGAGGCATGTTCTTGCTCCTGAATAGACAGAGCATTGCGCTTTTTTCTGAGTTGGCTGCGTAGCTGTTTTCGTTGTTCGTCAATGGAAGGCATAAAAAAGGGTTTCCCAGGTTGTCGTTTCGACTATTGGCCTTGAACCCAGTGGTTCAAGGTGGAAAGAACTGTGACTCTTTAGGCTTTCCGTCGCACGGACATGCACACCAAACCAGCAGGCTCTCTCCGGGGTATTACTCATAGGCTCAAGGGCGTTAAGCCGCCTCGATCAACCCAGGAAACAGAAGCAATTATAGAGTAAGACCAGTGAAAAATCGACTCGGTGAAAGGGGGCTTACTGCTTAATATGAAGAATTTTCGCTTTCTTGTCTGTTGTGAAACCCTAGTTTGATCAGTGAGTAATCTACTCTGTAGAAAGTTTAACCTGTTTTGCTTTGATGGCTAAGGGCAGCATCAAGCTGTGAAGTTAGCTCTCGCAGCTGTTGCTCATTATTTTGCGCATATTTACGGCCCGAAAGCATATCATGAGTAATATTCAATGCAGCAATGACAGCAATTTTCTCTAAGCCAACAATCTTTCCGCTGGCCTTGATTTCGCGCATTTGATGGTCTAGGTATTCAGCCGCTTCTTTGAGTTCGGCTTCATGCCCTTTGGGGCAGTTAATTTTATAGTTTTGTCCCAGTATATCGACTGCAACGGTTGGCTTATCCATATTGACTCCAAAAAAACGGTGAGGCCATAAAAAATGGTCGTTATTTCCATTATTGAGCGGCGAATAGCATTTTATGATGCGACTAAATTCGTTACAATTCGCTATTAACTTTATTCATACTGTTTATAACAAATTGACGCCAATATGGAAATCAACCCAATACTTTCTAAGATAAAAGATCTGTCTGAACGCGCCCTAACCCTTAGGGGGTATCTTTGACTATGATGCCAAGAACGAACGTTTAGAAGAAGTTAACCGTGAACTGGAGGACCCAGATGTCTGGAACGATCCAGATTACGCACAAAAGCTCGGTAAAGAGCGCTCTTCATTAGAAGCCGTCGTGCAAACGTTAGACAATTTAAGCGATGGTCTCACAGACGCACAAGAGCTGCTAGACATGGCGGTTGAAGAAAACGACGAAGACTCCGTTGAGGCGGTGCAGTTAGAGTTGGCTGATTTAGATGAGCAATTGGCTAAATTAGAGTTTCGTCGAATGTTTTCTAACGATATGGATGAAAACAGCGCCTACCTTGATATTCAATCAGGCTCTGGCGGAACTGAAGCCCAAGATTGGGCTAATATGCTACTTCGCATGTATTTGCGTTGGGGAGAAGACAAAGGCTTCAAAGTAGAGCTGATGGAAGTCTCAGCAGGAGACGTTGCCGGCATAAAATCCGCGACAGTACGTTTTGAAGGGGAGTATGCGTTTGGTTGGTTACGAACTGAGACAGGCGTGCATCGCTTAGTGCGCAAATCCCCATTCGACTCGGGTAATCGCCGTCATACCTCCTTTGCTTCGGTGTTTGTTTCTCCGGAAATAGACGACAATGTTGAAATAGAAATTAACCCAGCAGACTTGCGTATTGATACATACCGTTCCTCAGGTGCGGGTGGGCAGCACGTTAATACAACGGATTCAGCTGTTCGTATTACTCACGAACCAACCGGAATTGTGGTGCAGTGTCAGAACCAACGATCCCAGCACGCTAACCGTGACTTTGCAATGAAGCAGTTACGAGCCAAGTTGTATGAGTTTGAAATGCTGAAGCGAACTGAAGCTGCTCAAGCAGTAGAAGATAGCAAGTCTGATATAGGTTGGGGGAGCCAAATTCGCTCTTATGTACTGGATGCATCGCGCATCAAGGACTTACGTACAGGGGTTGAAAGCTCAAATACAGGGTCTGTGTTGGATGGCAACCTAGACCAATTTATTGTCGCAAGTTTAAAACAAGGCCTTTAAACGGCTAAACCCATTTTAAAGAGTAAATAGCAAATCATGGCTAACGAAAAAAACACCGATTCTAATTTGCAGTCAGAAGACAACCGTTTGGTCGCAGAGCGACGCGGTAAATTGGCTGCATTGCGTGAGCAGGGTAATGCGTATCCTAATGACTTTCGTCCAACCGCTTACGCAGCCGATCTTCAGAAAGAGTTTGGCGAATTTGAAAAAGCCGAGTTAGAAGAAAAAGATCATAAAGTCAGTATTGCCGGACGTATTGTCCGTAATCGTGGTGCTTTTATGTTGCTACAAGATATGACAGGGCAGATCCAAGCTTATGTAAACCGTAAGGCTTTATCTGCTGAATTACTAGCCGAGCAAAAAACTTGGGATCTGGGGGATATTATTGGTGTATCAGGTCCTGTTCATAAGTCAGGCAAAGGGGATTTGTATATTGACATGCAATCTGCCCAGTTACTGACAAAATCCTTGCGACCATTGCCAGACAAACATCATGGTTTGGCGGATATGGAAATGCGTTACCGCCAACGTTACGTGGACCTGATTGTTAACCAAGAGTCCCGTGATACGTTTCAGGTACGCTCAAAAATCATTTCGACTATTCGTCGCTTCTTAGAAGACCGTCGTTTCATGGAAGTTGAAACTCCCATGTTGCAGACCATTCCAGGAGGCGCTTCGGCTCGCCCGTTTATTACCCACCATAATGCCATGGACATGAGCATGTATTTGCGAATTGCTCCAGAGCTATATTTGAAGCGCTTAGTAGTCGGTGGTTTCGAACGAGTTTTTGAAATTAACCGTAATTTCAGAAACGAAGGGACGTCTACTCGGCATAACCCAGAATTTACCATGATCGAGTTTTACCAAGCCTACGCGGACTACAAAGACTTGATGGACCTTACGGAAGACATGTTGCGTACTGTGGCAGAAAAAGTACTGGGTACCACGAAAGTGACATATCAAGGTTCTGATTATGACTTTGGTGCTCCATTTGTCCGAATGACCATGCTTGAGTCGATTTTGCATTACAACCCAGAGTTAACGGAAGAAGATCTATCTACGGTTGAAAAAGCTACTGAGGTTGCTAAAAAACTTAAGATAGATGTTAAGCCAATCTGGGGATTGGGTAAGCTTTGGACTGAGATATTTGAAGAAACAGCAGAGCATAAATTAGATCAGCCTACCTTCATTACGGAATACCCAGCAGAAGTATCGCCTTTGGCACGACGTAATGATGATAATGAATTCATTACGGATCGTTTTGAGTTTTTTGTTGGTGGTCGTGAAATTGCTAATGGTTTCTCAGAGCTTAATGATCCAGAAGATCAAGCGGAACGTTTTAAGCGCCAAGTGGCTGAAAAAGATGCGGGTGATGATGAAGCGATGCACTATGATGCAGACTATATCAATGCACTAGAGTATGGCTTACCACCTACCGCTGGAGAAGGGATTGGTATTGACCGATTAGTCATGCTGTTCACAGATGCACCGTCTATCCGTGATGTGTTACTTTTCCCTCATATGAAGCCCCAGGACTAAACTGGCCGGTAAGGACATAACGTATTCAATAAGGCCTCTAATGAGGCTTTATTTTTGCACTAAACATTTTAAGGATGCTGCCATGAGCCGTTTTTGGACAGATAAAATTGCTTCACTTGACCCCTATGTACCTGGTGAGCAACCTCAAGACAAACAGTATATAAAACTCAACACAAATGAGAGCCCTTACTCGCCTTCTCCACTGGCTTTGCAGGCTATGGAGGAGCAGGTTAGCGAAAAGCTACGTTTGTACCCAGACCCAAACTGTAATGAGTTAAAGTCGGCAATTGCCAGAAATTTCCAGCTAGGACCTAATCAAGTGTTCGTTGGAAATGGCTCAGACGAAGTGCTCGCGCTAGCCTTTATGGGGTATTTTACAGGGGGAAACCCCTTGGCCTTTGCCGACATTACCTATAGTTTCTATAAAGTATATGCTGGTCTATATGGCATTAAACCTATGTTGATTCCGTTGACTGAGAGCTTCGATATTGACCCCGCGGACTATCAGGATTTGTCTGTGAGCGGTGTGGTAGTGACCAATCCGAATGCGCCAACGGGTAAAGCGTTATCCTTAGAGAGCATTGAATCTATCTTAAAGGCTAACCCAGATGTCGTGGTATTGGTTGATGAAGCCTATGTGGATTTTGGCGCACAAAGCGCCGTGGCGCTGGTAAATCAATATGCCAACTTATTAGTCGTACAAACTTTGTCTAAATCTCGAGCTTTAGCGGGAATTCGAGTGGGTTATGCCCTTGGGCATCCAGAATTAATTGAAGGGCTTGAGCGTCTTAAAAACTCATTTAACTCTTACCCTATTGACCGTATTGCATTAGCCGGTGCCACCGCGGCTATAGAGGATACTCAATATCTAAATGAGATATGTAAAAAGACCATAGCGACTCGAGAAAAAGCCACTCAGCAATTGCTAGAGTTAGGTTTTCAGGTACTTCCTTCTGCGACCAACTTTGTGTTTGTCACCCACCCTGAAAAAGACGCAGAAAACTTATATTTAAGCCTTAAATCCAGAGGTATTCTTGTGCGTTTCTTCGGAAACAAGCCCAGAATCGGTAATTATTTACGCATTACCATAGGGACGGATGATGAGATGCTGGCATTAATTAATGCTTTAAAAGAGATTTAAAAAGCGATCTGGAGAGTTTAGGCTCTCCAGATACCAGTATTAAGCCCCATAGTGAATCGCGCAAGCCATATTACGTACTGCTTTTAAAATAGCGAAGGGCACATCAGCACTTGTGCTTGGTGTTGTTTCAGACGGCACACCATACCATTGTGTTTTTAGTATTCCAACTTCACCTTGAAATGATATGTCAGTGTGCATTTTATCTTCAATAGGGTCCGCAACCAATCTTACTTTCGTGGAATCTAAGCCGATTGTTGCTAAAGCGAGCATGGCGCTTATGTTGCTACTTTTTGGGAACAAATTTGCCGCTTCTCTCGCGTTGCCTTGGAAAAAGCAAGTTGGCTCAGTTAGGGCTTGTAGGTCAATGAATTGCTCAGCGGGAGTGTTGCGCCATGACGCCACAGGCTTGGTTTGAGTCATAGAAACATCATCAACGTGGCTTAGAGCCGCTGCTGACATCCAATCAATGGCTGGAAGAGCGCCAGATGATAAGAGTATCTTTGTACCTGCCTGTTCTGCGCATTGGACTAGCTTGGTGAATATTTTGTCATCTGTGAAGAGCCCTATACTAGAAACTAATAGGGAGATACCTTCACTTAGGATTGTTTCTCCATACTGGGCTAAGCTGTCTTGGCCGGCGGCTTCAATTACTAAATCCGGTTGTGCGGCCAGTAGAGTTTGTATGTCATCGGTAATGAGAGCTTTAAATTCAGTGTCTTTGTTTTTTAATAAATCGAGATACTTAATCTTATTCCGGCAGAGCAACGAGACCAGTGTAACCTTGCCTGCCTCTTGATTATCAATCGCTTCCGCGACCTTTAGTCCTATTGCGCCAAGCCCAATAATAGCTACTTTTAAAGGTGATGAAGTTGTCATTGTTATCCTACTTTTAAAATCTAATAAGGGGTTAAAACAGTAAACTTGGGATTGCCATACTTAGCCAAGGTACGTATGTAATGATTAACAGGCCAATTAGCATGATGCCCACAAAGGGTAAGCAGCCTTTAAAGATTTCAAATAGCCCCATTTTAGAAATGGCCACGGCAACAAAGAGATTTAAACCTACAGGTGGTGTAACCATTCCCACTGAATAGTTAACCAGATTGATTATGCCGAAATGAACAGGATCTATGCCTACCTGAGTGGCGATTGGAGTCAATAATGGGGCGAGCACAATAATGGCTGAAGCGCTGTCTAAGAAGAAGCCTGCAATAAGCATAATGATATTTAGAAAGGCTGTGATTGCCGTAGCAGAGTCGCTTAGTGATAGAACTGAACTGGCAAGTGCTGAGGGCGCGCCAGTCATGGTTAACAACCAAGAAAAAGCAGACGCTCCTGCTGTTATCAGCAACAGTGACCCGGAGGTTAATCCTGTGGTTTGTAAAATTTCCCAGAGATCTTTAGGGGTTACTTGCTTGTATACCACCATTCCAACAAATAAGCCGTAAGCACATGCTACCGCAGCGGATTCCGTTGCCGTAAAAACACCACTATAGATGCCACCTAGTAATATGACGGGGAGTCCAAGCCCCCAAGCTGAGCCTTTAAATGCATTAATGGCTTCTTGCAATGTAGGGAAAGCGCTACTAGGGTAGCCTTTCTTTTTGGAATACAACATGCAGTATAGGATTAAGAAACCACCCAGTAATAGGGCGGGTAAAATGCCCGCGGCAAATAGCTGGCCAACGCTGGTGGCGGTGACTGAACCGAATATGATCAAAGCAATACTCGGAGGGACAATTGGGCCTAGTGTACCTGCGGTTGTAAGTAGGCCTATGGCAAAACGTTTGCTGTAGCCTGCTTCAACCAAAGCTGGGAACATGATACTGCCAATTGCCACCACGGTGGCAGGACTGGAGCCAGAGATCGAACCAAAGAATAAGCAAGACAGAACGGCTGCAGAGGCCAAGCCACCTGGTGCCCAGCCGATCAAGACTTGTGCTAGTTTGATCAGACGAGCGGAAAGCCCTCCAACTCTCATTAGCTCTGCGGCTAAAATGAAAAATGGAATGGCCATTAAAGAAAAATTGTTCATCCCAGAGAACATACGCATTGGAACAATGGTCGGGTTCATGTGACCGCTGATTTCCATTGCTCCTATGACGGATAGAGCTAATGAGCCGTAAATTGGCAGCCCTAACAGCAGTAAAATTAAAAATAGTGGCAGTAGTAAAGTGGTCATAGTGATCTACCTTTGCTGAATAGTGAGTGCGTTATCGACGAGACCAAATGCTTGAGAAAATTAGGTCGATATAACGAATTATCTGCAGCATGGCGGTGAGTGGGATAAAAGCATAAATAAATGCAATGGGAACTCTCAATGTCGGAGAAAGTTGGCCACGACCTAGGGTGGTAAAAAATAAATTGCCGCCAAAATATAAGAGTGCGGTCGCAAAGAGTATTCCTATACCGGCTGAAATAATGATGAAAACCTTATTGAGTGATTCAGGTAAGCAAGATTTAAGTAGATCGACCGTAATATGGGAGCCTTTACGTATACCTAGGCTTGTTGAGAGAAAACTCATGGCAATGATTAAATATAAAATCGCTTCTTCAGCCCAAAAAATAGAGTCGTTTAATACATACCGAAAGAAGACTTGAGCAAAGGTCATGATAGAAGCAAGCGCCAGAATGCATGCGATGAGTATGCCTTCGACCTTATCTAGTTTTTGGTTAATTTTATGGAGCATATTCTCTCTCATGGTCATTATTTCTAAGCAGAGTTTCAAGGAAATAGGGATGCTTTTTAGAGGCACCCCTATAACGGTTACTCTTGTATTTCTTGGTACACTAAATCGAGTAGGTCAGAGGTGATGGTCTCTCTGAACTCTTCGTGCACCGGTTGGCTTGCTTCTACAAAGGCTTGAATTTGCTCCGGGCTTAGGAGGGTAACTTGGGTATGCTTTTGAATGTTTTCTAAAGCAGAGGCTTCCAATTCATCCGTAAGCTTTCGGGATAAGTCGCGGGCGTTATTGAAGGCTTCTGTCATGACTGATTGTAGGTCTTCAGGTAGGTCATTCCACGCTTGTTTGTTCACAATAGCAGCATAACCATGATACGCATTGGAAGTAAGGGTCATATATTTTTGAACTTCGTAAAAGCGTTTGCTGGTAATGTTTGCAATTGGGTTTTCTTGCCCTTCAATGACGTTCTGTTGGAGGCCATTGTATACCTCGGTATAAGCCATGGCCGTTGGGTTCGCATCAAAATTACGGTAGGTGCTCAATAGAATCGGTGATTGCATGGTTCGCATTTTGATGCCTTTAAGATCTTCAGGCTTCTCAATTGGGCGAACATTGTTTGTCATGTGCCTGAAGCCTGCTCCCCAGAAATTCACCGCATGCATATCGTGGCTATCAAGGGTGTCTAAGATTTTTCTGCCTGCGGGTCCATCTAGTACCTTCATCATGAGCTCTTTAGAAGGCAATAAAAATGGTAGATCTAATATCTGTACACGGGGTTCAAAGTTACCAAGCGTCGCAGTTGGGGGAATGGCGATTTGCACCATGTTCATTTGCAGCTGCTCAATGATCTCCACATCGCCACCTAATTGAGCAGCAGGCAATACATTGATTGCAATTCGACCATTGGACTTCTCTTCAACTTCTTTTTCAAATGCCAATGCTGCTTGGCCATTTGGTGTTTCGTTGATTAATACATGGGCAAAAGTAAAATTATAATCCGCAGCTAGGGCAGATGTGCCCATAACTAATGCCAATGTAGTGAGTAGTGATTTCTTGATCATCGTCATTTACCTTCTCTTATCAGTGATTAGGGGCTGTTCGTTTTCGTTGTAATGATTAAAAAATAGGCTGGCTGTGATCTATTAGCAATAGAAGTTTATTTACAGTTGCTGTAAATTAATTTACAGAGTGTTGGGCTTTATAGGATTTAATTGAAAACTTAACGCTTCAGTGAAAAATGCTCGGTCGTGCAAAAACAGTGCATTTATTGTTGTTGTGCACTGTTTTGGTCTATTTTTCAGGGATTTTGAGATTTTAAATAAAAGTTCATTCTAGTTTTTTATGCAAAAAAAATTACAGTTTCTATCCATCTTAACCAAGGCTTTAACATGAATGATCCCGTGAATTTATTGTCCATTAATTGGAATGACTTAAAGTTCTTTTTAGCGCTTTGGCGTTATAAAAGGCTCTCAACTGCAGCTAATAAGCTAGGTTGTACTCATGTCACCATCGCTAACCGAATTGAACAGTTAGAAATGGCCGTTGGTACCAAGCTTTTTATGCAAAACAGCAAGGGATTTCATTTAACAAAAGCCGGTGACAACCTACTCCCATACGCTGAAAAATGCGAGCGCACATTGAAGCTTGCTTCTGAGATCTATCGTAATGATAAGGAAATCCGTTCAAAAATTCGTATCGGCGTGACAGAAGGGTTTAGTAATTATTTCTTATCGGATAGGTTGCCAGTATGGATTAAAGGAAAAAATATCGATATCGAGTTGATTTCTTTAGCAGGCGTTACCTACATCACCAGTGGCGAAGTGGATATAAGTATCACGATAGGGCCGCAAAAGGGGAATAACATTATTCAACGCAAGCTTACCGATTACACCTTAGGCTTGTTTGCCAGTAAAGAGTATTTGGCCTCCCATAGGCCTGTGGCGCATCACTCGGATTTAATGGAGCACGCATTTATTGGCTATATTGAAGATCAAGTATTTTCTAATTTACTGAAATATCAAGGAGAAATTCATCCAGACTTACAGTTCGTTTATAAGTCAACGACCATCCATACTCAGTGTAAGGCGGTTCGAAGTGGCTTGGGGATTGGTATCTTACCGCACTTTGTTTCCTATGGTGACGACAGCATTTGCCCGGTTTTACCGAGCTTTCTGTTACATCGAGAATTATGGATATCAACCAGCAAAGATTTGCATCAGTTTAAAGAATTGAAACAAACTTGGGAGTTTATTATAAACGCTTGCGAGCAAGAAAATAGTCGTTTCCACTCCTAGTCACTGGCCAGTGCTATTCAATCAAAATGTAATAGGTATAACCTGCTACTAAGGCCGGAACAGATGAGTAAAGAGTGGCGATAAGCGCAGCTTTAGGGGCCAGGGCAATCGCTGGAAACAAAGCGTCACCATCGTTACTGATGCTATTTGCTATTTGCGCAGATAAAGGGATGCTACCTTGTAGGTACAAGCCTGTAACCATGATTTGAGGGCCGCAACCGGGCAGTAAACCTACTAGTGTGGCTAACAATATTGAAGTACTGCCCCAATGTTTGATCTCTTCTAGGGCGCCTTCGCCAAAGAAAGCAAGGCCAAGTTCAAAGAGTAAGAATGCCACGACGACCCAAGTGGTAACGAATTGCGTATCTTGCGCCACTTTACGTAACCAATTATAAGGGGGTGGGTTGCTGTCTTCTTTAGCCAGTTCTGAATACTTGCCTGTTTTAGCACTCAGAGCCCATAGTATGATGCTCAGAACCCCACCACATACTCCTAATAATTCTGTGGTCTGGGCTGGAAGGCTAAAAAAATGGTCTGTATCAATTTGTAGGGCGAATAATATGGCAATGATACTCGCCGGGACTAACACTAGGCCCCAAAAGCTAAGACTAAAAAAATCTATTGCCTGATTAAACTTTACTCCATAGCTAGATGTTTGTTGGTCAGTAGAGGGGGGCTTTTTAGCGAGAGGTAAACGAGGGTGTGGTAAATAATGCTGTGTTATTAGTCCTGCAATGATACCAACAAAAAAGCTAATGCATAGAACAATGAGCGCATCCTGAGGTTTTTGGCTAATGAGCAAAAAAGCGGCGTCTCCCATTGTACTAGTGAGAACAGCTATAACCGCTCCGAAGTTTGTTTTACCTTGAGTGTATTGAGTGATGACCAAAATAGCCCCACCGCAACCAGGTAAAACCCCCATAATCGCAGCTAAGTAGACGCTTCTTGATGGGGTGATTGCCACCCAGTTTTGTAAGGGTTTGGTATTAAGGTAATGTGTTACGCTATAGTAGACACACAGAGTCATGGCTACAAAAGCGGAGACCTGTAAAAATGCTTCGGCCAGCACCTCGTTGACAATGGGTCTAAAGTTCGGCAAACACCATATCAATAAGATAATGGTAACCAGCATAAAGCGCTTATTTAGAACCAATGAGCCGTGGCTAAGATAAGAGTATGTTTTTGAGTTCATGTGTCTATCATATACTAAATGATAATAATTCCCATTATTATTTTTTTGGTTTCAAAACTTGGAGAGGAAAATGCTTACCTGTCAGCAGTACGACTACATAGAATTGGTTTGTATGTATCGTTATCCAGTAAAGTTGATAATGGAATTTGGAGAGGTTGTTTTAGGGACAGCTTGGGATACAACTCGAAACGATCTGGGGGAAGAGAGTATCAAGCTTAAAGGCTTGGACGGAGAAGAAAAAATTCATGCTCTGCATGAGATACTTGAATTAGAGGTCATGGAGGACAATCCACATTTTAAAATCCTTTCATTGCGACTCGCGCAAGCTAAGTAGAGAGACCGACCTAGTGCGTCATTGTAGAAGTACATACACTCTTTCAAAATCATGTATCGAACTGATTTTTACCTTAATGGATAGAAACTTGATAGGAATAATATCTAATGGAAAAATTACGCGCTCAAATAGGAAATATCATTTTGCTGGTAGCTGTGTTGTCGGTTATTGCCGTAGCAATCATGATGCTTGGTGCTCGTTTTAATTTATGGTTACCGATCGTGGGTTTTGGCATGGTTCGCCAATATATGAACCCATTGGGTTTTGCCGTGCTGACTTTAGGTGCGCTAGGGGGCCTTTACCATTTGTTTTCTGCCAACCGAGTGGGCATGGTGAAAACGGTACTGGCAACACTAATCGGGGTTGGCCTTTTATTACCAATGATCATAGGTACAATTTCGCCTCCACCTCGTGTACCACCAATTCATGACATCACTACTAATACCCAAACACCACCGGAATTTTTAGTACTAGATGACACTCGCGAAGGTGCACGCAACAGTTTGGTATATGGCGGTCAAGAGGTGGCGGCCATGCAGCTGCAGGCTTATCCTGATATTGCACCAATAATGGTGTCTGCAACCCCAGAGCAAGCCTTTCAAAAAGCCTTGTCTGTCGCCAAAGATATGAATTGGTCCATTGTGGCTGAAGATTTGCAAGCTTATCGTTTTGAGGCCAGTGCCAAAACATCATTATACCAGTTCGTTGATGATGTGGTGGTAGTAGTTACGCCAAATGAAAATCAGGTACGAATTGATATTCGCAGTGTGTCTCGTATCGGCCGTAGTGACCGTGGAGTGAATGCAGCTCGTATTCGTGCCTTCGTGAGCGCGTTTAATCAAGATTAAGTGAGCTTTAAGTAATCAAGATAAGAAAGACCCACTCAGTTAGCGGGTCTTTTGCTTTAGGGGCTTAGTAAGCACCAGCACTGTAGATCAATTCATAGCTGTGGCTATAAATTTCTAATATGTTGCCGAATGGGTCTTCCATATAAATCATGCGGTAAGGTTTTTCACCAGGGTAGTAGTAACGTGGCTCAGCCATGCGCTTTTTACCGCCGGCGGCAACGATACGGTCTGCTAACTCTTCAACGTTTGGGTCTTGCACGCAGAAGTGGAAAATGCCAGTTTTCCAGTATTCAAAGTTGTTTTCAGGGTTTTCTTGGTTTTTAAATTCGAAAATTTCTACCCCTATTCGGTCTCCAGTCGAGAGGTGAGCGATGCGGAATTTATCCCAGTTAGGGCCAAAAACATCGGTACACATTTCACCAATTGGGCTTTCATCTTCTTGGATTTCGGTTGGTTCCATAATGAGATACCACCCCATTACTTCAGTGTAGAATTTCACGGCTTCTTCTAGGTTAGGTACGGAGATACCAATATGTGAAAAGCTGCGTGGATAAGTGTTTAACATAGTATGACTCCTGTTGTTTTGTTAAGGAGTAGTGTATAAAATACAAAATATTATTTGAAATTATTAAAAATTATTATTTTGAGAATATTGAATAATGATTAGCCCTGTTTTTCTTCGCACCTTTTGTACTCTCGCTGAAGTAGGCCACTATACTAAAACCGCTCAACTTTTAAATATGACTCAATCTGGTGTCAGCCAGCATATTAAAAAATTGGAAGAACAATTTGCTGTCGCTTTGTTTGTAAAGCAGAGCAAACCCATGAGTTTAACGGATGCTGGAGAGCGATTATTCAAGGAGGCTCAAGAGATACTGTTTGCCTTGGAAGAGTTAAAAACCACAGTGGGGGAGGACCCCCATGACAGGGGACTCGTTCGTTTGGCATCGCCTGGTAGTGTTGGTCTTAAATTGTATCCAAATTTGTTGGCGTTACAGCAGGGTACGCAGCTTGTGGTCGATTATCGTCTTGCACCGAATAACGATGTTCTTCAATCCGTTGCGGATCATAAGGTAGACATTGGTTTGGTGACCTCACTTTCTGAAGCCGACGATTTAAACTGTCGAGCGATAGCAACGGAGGAGCTGTGCTTAATTACGGCCAAATATGTGCAAGACGTAAGCTGGCAGGGCTTAGTGGATTTAGGCTTTATTAATCATCCCGACGGTTTTCATCATGGAAAAACATTGCTTGGCGAAAACTTTAAAGAATTTAAGAGTATGCAGCAGTTTTCAATCAAAGGTTTTTCAAATCAAATCGGACAGATTTTATTACCGGTTTCTATGGGGCTTGGGTTTACTGTGCTACCACGTTTTGCCTTTGAAGCCTTTAGTGATAGAGATCGGTTAAAAGTGCATACTTTGGATACAAAATGTAACGAAACTATCTTCCTTGTTACGCACCGATATAAAAATTTACCTAATCGAGTCAAGCTGGCGATCCGGGAAATTGAGTTGTGTTTAAAATAGCTGATTAACTGGATTTTGTTGATTATATTTGAAGTGCCTAGGAGGAAACATGCTGTTAGTGCATCGACAAGCAATGAGTTTGTTGGGTATGGGCAAAAGGTTATCTGCAGGAGGGGAATTAAGCCCTAAAGTAGAGTCTATTAAAAGTCTGCATCAAACCTACTTGAAACGTGTCAAAGTCGACTTTTCCCAAGGTGATAGAATGTATGGTGTTTACCATGATTATGATACCGAACATAAATCAGGTTACTCTGTCTTTGTCGGCGCTTCTTCCTCTCGTGACCAACAGGGTCAGGCCTTGCAAAAACTGCATATTCCCGCAGGAAACTATTTAACCTTTTCTGGAAAAGGGACAATGCCCCATGTGGTTGTTGCTGTTTGGCAAAAGGTTTGGGATTACTTTAATCAAAAGGACTGTCGATACGAACGCAATTTCTCAGTGGATTTCGAGTACTACACGAGCCCTAATACAGTGGTTATCTATATTTCAGTGAAACTCAAGACAAGTTAGAGGCTAACTTGTCTTGAGTTAACCTTCTAAGGTAGGCCATTAAGCTTGTTCTTGATGGCCGCTTCAATACCCACGGCGTCCAGCCCCGCTCGTTTTAACATGGCACTATGGCTAGCATGCTCTTCGTATTGATCGGGTAAGCCAAGTATCAAAATGGGAGTGGAGGCGTTTTGTGACGTAAGGTATTCGGCCACCGCAGACCCAGCGCCACCCATAATGGCGTTCTCTTCAACCGTGACGATTAACTTGGCATTTAAGTGAGCATTTAAGCATTCTTCATCAATGGGTTTCACGAAACGCATATCTATCAGGCTGGCATCCAGCTTATCAGCGGCTGCTAGGGCATCATAAGTAGGACGGCCAAACGCACAAATAACGATACCTGACTGGCCTGTTCTAAGTGTTCTTGACTGACCGATACGGATCACCTCAAGCTCTTTGGAAAGGGTGACGCCAGGGCCAGTTCCTCTAGGATAACGAACAGCTGCAGGGCCAGCATACTGGTAGCCTGTTTGTAGCATCTTGCGGCATTCGTCTTCATCGGAAGGGGCCATTACCAGCATATTGGGAATACAGCGCAAATAACTTAAGTCGTAAGCTCCCGCATGGGTAGGACCGTCTTCACCTACTAGGCCAGCACGGTCGATGGCAAATAAAACATCAAGGTTTTGCAGTGCTACATCGTGAATTAATTGGTCATAGGCCCTTTGTAAGAAAGTCGAGTAGATAGCGACCACAGGCTTGAGCCCGTCACAAGCCATGCCTGCGGCTAGGGTGACTGCGTGTTGCTCTGCAATGGCGACATCGAAATACCGCTGAGGATAACGTTCGGCAAAATCAATTAAGTCGGAGCCCTCTTTCATGGCAGGTGTGATGGCAACCAGTTTTTCATCCACTGCCGCTGAATCACATATCCATTGTCCAAAAACATTACAGTATTTGGGTTTAGAGTTTTTAGGAGCCAAGGGCTTTGGGTCGGGTTCCACCTTGTTGATAGCATGGTAGCCAATAGGGTCTCCTTCTGCAGGTTCAAAGCCTTTGCCTTTTTTGGTAATAACGTGCAAAAACTGAGGGCCAGAGCGGTCTCGTAAATTGGAGATAGTGGTAACCAAATGATCGAGGTCATGTCCGTCGATAGGACCAATGTAGTTAAAGCCCAATTCTTCGAACATCATGCCAGGAGACACGATACCTTTCATATGCTCTTCGGCTTTTCTGGCCAGTTCTAATGCAGAAGGGAGCCCAGAAAAGACTTTCCGGCTGCCTTCTCGAATAGAATCATAAGTCTTGCTTGCCCATAGGCGGGCGAAATAACTAGAGAGTGCGCCAACGGGCTTTGATATGGACATCTCATTGTCATTAAGAATGACTAGCATGTCGGCTTTGACATCACCAGCGTGGTTTAATGCTTCAAAGGCCATACCTGCTGACATGGCACCATCGCCAATAACGGCAACCGCCTTACGGCCAGAATTTAACTGTCGTGCAGCGAGAGACATACCTAAGGCTGCACCAATGGAAGTACTGGAGTGACCTACGCCAAAAGTGTCGAAGGGACTTTCTTCACGTTTAGGGAAACCTGAAATGCCGTTTTCTTGGCGTATACTTAAGAGTGCTTCACGTCGCCCTGTGAGGATTTTGTGAGGGTAGGCTTGATGACCCACGTCCCAAACAATTCTATCTTCTGGAGTGTTGTACAAATAGTGTAGTGCGACAGTGAGTTCAACGACTCCTAGTCCTGCACCAAAATGCCCACCAGTTTGGCCAACACTGTATAACATGAACTCGCGTAGCTCTCTCACTAGCTGAGGAAGCTGATTCTTTTTAAATTCACGTAAATCAGCAGGCGAGTTTACCTGATCTAGTAATGGTGTATCAGGGCGTGTAGTTGGGATAGTCTCGAACATGGGCACCAGTTGTATGAAAAAATAATCTATCTAAAAGGAACTAAGTATATCAGTGGTTGCGACCAATAATATAGTTTGCTAGCTCTATTAACGGAGTCGCTTTTTCCCCAAAGGAAGAAATGGCATCCATTGCCTCTTGATTTAGCTCGTTAGCTAGCTTCTGAGCGCCTGCAAGCCCTAATAATTTAGGGTAGGTTGGCTTGTTAGATTCAGCGTCTGAGAATTGGTTTTTTCCTAGTGTTTGGGTGTCACTGGTAATGTCGATAATGTCATCTTGCACTTGGAAAGCTAAGCCGATTGCATTTGCATAACGGTCTAAGGCGGTCAGTTCTTTGGTGTTAGGTTGAGCAACACTTAAAGCCCCCATTCTAACGCTGGCTTTAATTAATGCGCCGGTTTTATGTTGATGCATTTCTTCAAGCGTATTGATATTAATATTTTCACCTACATGACTTAAATCGATCATTTGTCCTGTTACCATGCCGTGTCTGCCAGACGCCTTACTGAGCTCTTGAATCAAAAGTAACTGATTTTGGCTTTGATTCAGTTCAGGCTTACTTAGCAATTCAAAAGCAAATGTCTGTAGAGCGTCACCTGCGAGAATCGCAGTTGCTTCATCAAATTGAATATGACAAGTAGGCTTTCCTCGGCGTAAGTCGTCATCGTCCATTGCAGGCAAGTCGTCATGAACCAGAGAGTAAGCATGGATGGCTTCAATGGCTGCCGCGCATGCGTCTGTTAAAGACGTTTCCTTGGTAAATAATGAAGCGGCTGCATAGGTAAGCATGGGTCTTACTCTCTTACCACCGTTGAATAAGCTGTATTCCATAGCTATTTGCAGGTCCTTGGCGGGCGTGTATTGGCTAAGAGCTTGCTTCAAATAATCATCTACTCGATTTCGAGCGTAGGTTGAAAAGGTATCGAGGGTCACGAGTGGTTTTCCGGGTCAAAAGTTTCTAAATGCTCCCCATCTTGCTTTTTGAGTAAGATTTGGACTTTTTGTTCGGCTGTAGTGAGAACAGCCTGGCAGTCTTGGCTAAGCTTTACGCCCTTCTCAAAAGCCTTTAAAGCTTCTTCTAAGGACAGTTGATTAGATTCCAATTGGTTAACGATTGAGTCAAGTTCAGCGAGGTTGTCCTCGAAATGACGAACACTGGTTTTTCTAGACATAAAACGGCTCTCGAATTTTTACCCATGTTTTTAACAGAAAACACCAAACTCTTCGAGCAGAAGGAAGAGAAAGTTACAAATTTTTATGCGTAAGTTCTTAGTCTTGTTCATAGTTTCGTATAATATGGTGCGTATAGTGTCATATTATAGCTTTTTTGGTAGGAGACGTGTGTGGATATCGCAACGCTGATTGGGCTCGTAGGCTCATTTGTGATTGTCTTAATGGCCATCTTGTTAGGTGGCTCGGCAGGGATGTTCGTTGACCCAGCTTCGATTTTGATCGTTTTGATAGGGTCGACGTTTGTAGTACTGATGCAATACCCACTTAAGCAGTTTCTAGGGGCAGGTAAAGTAGTTGGTAAAGCTTTTATGTTTAAAAGTGTGCCAATGGATACCTTAATTGATGAAATTTATGGCTTAGCCGATGAGGCCCGTAAAGGCGGACTATTGTCTTTAGAGGGGAAGGAGGTAAGCCATCCATTTTTATCAAAAGGGATCCAGATGCTGGTGGATGGGCAAGATGGCACTGTAGTTCGCGCGCAAATGTCAAAAGACATGAAAATGGCATTTACCCGTCACGATGAGGGGGCCAAAATCTTTAAAGCCTTAGGTGATACCGGACCTGCAATGGGCATGATTGGTACGCTGGTCGGTCTGGTACAGATGTTGGCGAACATGGACGACCCGAAGTCCATTGGGCCTGCCATGGCCGTAGCCCTTTTAACCACACTATATGGTGCTATTTTAGCTAATATGGTGGCCTTGCCATTGGAGTCAAAGCTGAAAAATCGTGCTAATGAAGAGCTTTTGTGTCAGCAGCTGATACTGGATGCCTTATTAGCCATTCAAGCAGGGCAAAACCCAAGGGTACTCGATGGCGTATTGAAAACTTACATCGCCGAGAAAAAGCGCGTTGAGCGCGAATAATATTGTTGTAGTAAGCGGATTACGAGATGAGCGAAGAAGAAGAACCGGATTGCCCCGAATGTATAGAAGGCTTGCCCGCCTACATGGGGACATTCGCCGACCTAATGTCGTTGCTGATGTGTTTCTTTGTACTGTTGTTGTCCTTTGCAGAAATGGATGTGCTTAAGTTTAAGCAAATTGCAGGGTCAATGCGTGCAGCTTTTGGTGTGCAAAAGCAAATAGAAGCGGAAGCTATTCCAATGGGTACCTCGATTATTGCCCAAGAATTTAGCCCTGGACGCCCAGAGCCTACACCGATTAATGAGGTTAGGCAAAAGTCGGACGATACGCCAGAGAACACCTTAGAAGTGCTATGCCGACCGGATTCGGCTGAGTTAAATGAAAAAGATGGGGCTGGTTCCCAATCGCCAAGTACTTTTGTGGATAAGTCCAGTGCCGATTTGGCTCGTGAACAACAAATTCAACAGACCGAAGAAGATGCTCAGCAAATATCGTCTGTTTTGCGAGAAGAAATTTCTAAAGGTACTGTAGAAGTAGAGACTCAAGAGCAAACCATTACGATTCGATTGAAAGATAAGGGCTCGTTCGAATCAGGCTCTGCCGAGCTTAATTACGACTTTATTCCTATTATTAATGTCGTTAGAGATGTTTTGATAGGCATTGAAGGCACGATTGCCGTTGAAGGGCATACGGATAATATTCCTATTGATAGTCCGCGTTTTCGTTCTAACTGGCAGTTGTCATCAGCGCGTGCTATTGCGGTTGCAGAGGAGCTGTTTGCAACGGGTCAGCTAGATGAAAGTCGCTTTGCTGTGACAGGCTATGCTGATACTCGTCCTTTGGTGCCGAATAACAGCAGTGCTAACAGAGCAACTAATAGGCGTGTAGATATTGTGATTAAACAGAATGATTTATCACGGCCTATTGTTCAGCCAGGTGTCGTGGATGACGATGGTTTATTAGATTTCGAAGAGCTAGGTTTGGATGCTGACAGCTTTGATCTAGCGCCTAACGAAATTTTTTAAACTTGCTGTTAACGACTAAAAAGAGACCTTGAGTCTCTTTTTTCGTTTCTAGAGTTGGATAAAAGCTGAGTTTTGAGTGGAATTTTGGTATCTTGTGGCAAAATTTTAGTGGGGGTATAGAAATGCGAGTAGCGGTGATCGGCGCATCTGGGCGCATGGGTAAAAACTTAATTTTAGCAGTGTCGGACTTGCCAGAAGTTTCCCTTGGAGCGGCTATTGTCAAACCGGGTAGTAGTTTAATCGGTGCGGATGCCGGTGAAATAGCAGGACTGGGTAAAATGGGCGTAAGTGCGGTAGCAACGCTTTCGGATTGTGTTGCCGACTTCGATGTTTTAATTGACTTTACTTCTCCTTCATTAACGCTTAAAAATGCTCAGTTTTGTGCTCAGCATGGAAAAGCCATTGTTGTTGGCACAACAGGTTTAACCGAACAAGAAAAGGCCGCTCTGAATGAGTCAGCAAAACAGGCCCCTGTAGTGTTTGCACCTAACATGAGTGTCGGTGTTAATTTAACGTTAAAATTATTGGCCACTGCTGCTCAGATTTTAGGTGACGATTATGATGTTGAGGTGGTTGAAGCCCACCATAGACACAAAGTTGATTCCCCTTCAGGGACTGCGCTACGTATGGGTGAAGTTGTTGCAGAAGCGTTAGGCAGAGATTTAAAAGAGTGTGCTGTTTATGGTCGTGAAGGGCAAACTGGGGCTCGTACTCAGAAAGAAATTGGCTTTGAAACCATTCGGGCTGGTGATGTAGTAGGCGAGCACAGTGTTTGGTTTGCAACCGAAGGTGAGCGGATTGAAATTGTTCACAAAGCCAGTAGTCGAATGACCTTTGCAAAAGGTGCGGTGAGAGCCGCAAAATGGCTTGAAGGCAAAGAAGCCGGCATGTATGACATGCAAGATGTTTTGAATCTTAAGTAACGATTAGTCTGAACATGAAAAAGCGGTTGCTGGACAAGCAACCGCTTTTTTTTGCTAATTGTTGAGCACCTGAGCCAAAGACTCGGGTTTAACAAGGCCTACCAACTCACCTTGTTTGCTGATAACAGGTAGAGGTAGAGAGTTAACTAAGGCTAAAGGCACAACGTCTTGTAGTGGCGTTGACAGTGATACTGTTGGGGTTTTCGTATACAGGGCTTCAAGTAAAGCATCGTCTGATTGGCCTGTTAGATTGTCCGTTGTTAGCACACCTTGGTATTCACTGTTAGTGAACACAACTAACGCTTGATCAGGGTCTTTAATCTGTGCTCTCGCGTCTGCAACGCTGGAGCCGTTAATTATATTGACACAAGGGGTCATGACTGTCTGTGTGGTTAATGCTCGGGCGCGGTTTACGTCCTTAGCAAATTCACGCACGTAATCATCCGCTGGGTCTAATACAATATCGACAGGTCGACCTACTTGTACTAACTTACCATCTTTCAATACCGCGATACGGTCACCAATACGCAGTGCCTCATCAAGATCGTGGGTAATGAAAATAATAGTTTTTTCTAGTTTTTCTTGTAACTCTATCAACTGATCTTGCATTTCGCTTCGGATCAGTGGGTCTAACGCAGAGAAGGCTTCGTCCATCAGCAAAATTTCTGCATCGGTACACAGCGCGCGCGCTAGACCAACCCTTTGTTGTTGTCCACCCGACAACTGAGAAGGGTACTGATCTTCATAGCCAGACAGACCAACGGTTTCCAGCCAGTCTAAAGCTTTGGGTTTCCATTGCGCTTTCTTTTCACCCTTGATCAGTAGCCCGTAGCCGACGTTATCAAGTACGCAACGGTGGGGCATTAAACCAAAGTTTTGGAATACCATGGCCATTTTGTGGCGTCTAAAAGTCGTTAGATCTTTTAGAGACAAATCCATGATGTTCTCGCCTTCTACCATGATTTTACCTGCAGTTGGGTCAATCAAACGGTTAAAGTGACGAATTAAGGTAGACTTACCAGAGCCTGAAAGCCCCATGATCACGAAGATTTCTCCACGTTTAACTTGTAAGTTAATATCTTGCAGGCCAACAGTGTGGCCTGTTTGAGCCAGTATATCATCCTTAGATTCACCGGCTTTTACTTTCGGTAAAATTTTCTCAGGCGTATTACCAAAAATTTGGTATAGGCCTTCAATTTCAATTAATGTTTCGTCTTTTACGTTACTCATG
This sequence comes from Marinomonas epiphytica, assembly GCF_054780655.1. Taxonomy (NCBI): domain Bacteria; kingdom Pseudomonadati; phylum Pseudomonadota; class Gammaproteobacteria; order Oceanospirillales; family Oceanospirillaceae; genus Marinomonas; species Marinomonas epiphytica. Next base: position 160,217 of record NZ_BAAGVX010000039.1, on the reverse strand, counting down.
TCCAGACCCTTCTAAATGTTTTTGAGCTCGCTTTGCATAGGTCTGAGAGACACGGTCAAAAATAATCGCTAGTGCCACAATGGCGAGACCATTTAATAGGCCAAGGGTAAAGTATTGGTTAGTGATGGACTTCAAAACTGGCTGTCCTAACCCCTTAACGCCTATCATGGAAGCAACCACTACCATGGCAAGAGCCATCATGATGGTTTGGTTAATGCCTGCCATAATGGTCGGCATGGCCAAAGGAAGTTGTACGCCGAATAGTCGTTGCGTTGGTGTTGCCCCATAAGCCGTTGCTGCCTCAAGGGTTTCTTTATTAACCAAGCGAATACCTAGGTTAGTGAGTCGGATCACTGGGGGAATAGCGTAAATAATTACGGCGATCACTCCAGGAATTTTACCTATTCCTAGTAGCATAACCACAGGAATTAAATAAACGAATGCCGGCATGGTCTGCATGACGTCCAGTAGTGGGGTGACGATTGATCTCACTCGGTCAGAGCGAGCCATCCAAATTCCTATCGGAATCCCAATAATAATCGACATAAGCGTACAAACTGTAATGATACTTAAAGTACGCATGGTGTCTTCCCACATACCAAAGTAGCCAATGGCGAGGAGAGAGGCAGTCACACCAAGACAAAGTTTCCAAGAGCGTGAGGCAAAATAGACTAAGCCTACAATGGCCCCTAAAACAAGCCACCAAGGCGTGCTGATTAGTAGGTCTTCAAACCAGACTAAGAAGCTAAGGAGAGGGTCAAATAAGGACTCAATTGTATCCCCATATTCACGAGAAAAATTACGATATGCGTTATCAAGAGTTTGTCTAACACTGAGTAGTTCCCTGCGACTCATGTCGGGGAATTCAGTCAACCATGAAGCGTTTGCCATAAATTGTAAACCGTTGTAGCGAAGAAAAATCAGCCGCACAGTGACTGTGCGGCTTTGTAGCAATAAAAATTAAAGGTTATCGAGTGCTTCTACCAATTTTGCTTTGGCTTCATCACTTACCCAAGCAGACCAAATGTCTTCTTGGTTGAACATGAAGTTTTCTGCAGCAAATTGACCGTCTGCTTGATTGTCTTCCATCCAAGCAAGGATCTGGTTCATATCATCGTTAGCAAAAGAGCGTTTTGACAAGTACTCAAATGCCTCTGGTGCTCTGTTTGCGAACTCTACAGTAGTCACTGTGTCTACAGGAGAAGGTGGGTACATAGTCGCTTTCGGCTCTAAACAATCTTCCTGAGTGATACAGCTTGTAAACATGTCAAGGTCGACACCTGAGCCGAAATCTACCTTAACCATTTCATACTTACCTAATAGTGCTGTTGGAGCCCAGTAATAACCAAACCAAGGTTCTTTGCGTTCGTAAGCGCGGCTTAATGAACCTGCTAGGCCAGCTGCAGAACCTGGATCAACGTATTCAAACCCTGCTTCACCTAATTTAAGAGCACGGAAAAGGTTGTTGGTGGAAATTTGGCAGTTCCAACCAGCAGGGCAGCCGTAAAAGCCAGAAACGTCCTTACTTTCAGGGTGTGGAAATTCTTCAGCACGCTTCAAAATGCCTTCAATGGTTGCCATAGAAGGATCTTCTTCAACCATATAGGCTGGTACCCAAAAACCTTCTTCACCGCCATCAGACAAAGATTGTCCTGCTTTGGTCAGACGGTTTTCAGCGATACCACGCTCTAGTGCGTCTTTAAGGGCATTTGACCAAAGTTCAGGAGCGATATCAGGTTCACCTTTTTCAATCATTGAAGTACCCGTTGGCATAGTGTCGCCTGGAACGAGTTCGGTGTCACAATCGTAACCGTGTTCTAGGATGAATTTGTCAATGTTTGCAATCAATGAGGCCGATTTCCAGTTCATGTCTGCGATTTGTACTGTACCGCAGTCGGCGGCAAAAGCAGATGAAGCGGATAGCGTTAAAGCCAGCGCTGAAAGGGTTTTAAATTGCATGGTGTCAATTCCTTAGTATGTGGGGAAAAGTATATTCATTAGTTCTCAAATCTTATTTAGTTTATACCTCTAATATTTATAGTACAAATGTTTTTAAACAAAAGTTACAGCTCATTGCAAGAAATAAACACGCAAAAAAAGTGTAATCTAGGAATTTGTGACGAAAAAGTGAGAGCGAAAAGAGGCCTTTTGTGAGATGAAAAGGCCTCTTGGTGGTTAAGCTGGATAGGAATGAGGAGAATTAATGTCTAGCAATGGAGCGGCATCGATACTTTCTGCGTCCATCATCATGGCGATTCTTTGCAGAGAGGAAAGCATTTGGGTTTGTTCCCACTCGGCCAAAGATTCAAACTCAGAAATAAATTTTTCATGCATTAATGGCGGAGCGGTATCCAAAATAGTACGCCCTACTTCGGTTAAGCGTGCATTCACAATACGTTTGTCTTTTTGTGCTTTAACGCGTTCTACAAATTTTCTGTCTTCAAGACGGTTTAAAATGGTGGTAACCGTCGCTTGGCTAAGAGACACGCTGTCCGATATGCGCCTAACAGTTACGTCCCCCAACTCTTCTATTGAACGCAAAACCATTATTTGAGGTATGGTTAAGCCGCATGCTTTTACAACCCGTTTTGATTGTAAATCTGTCGCACGAATAATGCGTCTTAGATGCACAAGTACATCATGTAAATGTTGAGGGTTTGACATAATACTTGGAGCCTAAAAATTTGAATTCTAATATCTTGTTGCTCAGACTGCGGGTTTTAATTCTATTAAAAATCCAGCAGGTGTAAGCATGATTAATCTAATATTATAGCTCAAAGTACTTGTTTCGTGTCCAGTTTAATCTTGCGGATTCTTTACACCAAGTTATAAGTCGGCAAACGTGGCAATGGCCGAAGCTCTTGCTGACTTATAATCGATGATGGGCACGGGGTAGCCCAACTGTTGGCGTTGTTTGTCGTTTGGGTCGTGAATGCTCTTTGCATCTAAAGAGGCCAGCTCAGGCAAAAAACGTTTTATAAAATCGCCGTTTGGATCATAGGTTTGCGATTGTCTGGTCGGGTTGAAAACACGAAAATAAGGGGCGGCATCACAACCAGTAGATGCACTCCATTGCCAGCCACCGTTGTTAGAAGCAAAATCAGCATCGATCAATTTAGACATAAAGTATTTTTCACCTTGACGCCAATCGTGAAAGAGTAGTTTACAAAAGAAACTGGCGCAAATCATACGTAGCCGATTATGCATCCATCCTGTTTGGTTCAGTTGTCTCATGGCGGCGTCCACAATGGGGAAGCCTGTTTTACCTTGGCACCAAGCTGTGAATTGGCTTTCATCAGAGTGCCAAATGATCTGTTGTGTAGCAGGTTTAAATGGTTTTTCTTTACACAAATTAGGAAAGTGCCACATTAATTGCCGATAGAAATCTCTCCAAGCAAGCTCTTTGAGCCAGATGCTGTGTTGCCAGATATTACACTGCTGTTCGCAATTGTATTGGATGGCTTCAAGGCATTGCCTGGGCCCAATAGCCCCAAGTGCAAAATACGGAGATAAAGAGCTAGTGCCGGCTGTAGCTGGAAAATCTCGAGTCGCTGAATACTGGTTTTCTTTGTGGTGACAGAAATGCCATAAGCGCTGTCGAATATGGACAAAATTCGCTGGCCATAAGTCTTCGCGATACTCTTCATTGTCAAGGGTAGAGAGGAGGGGGGATGTGATGGGAGCAGCTTGATTTTGCGGCTCCTCCAATGGTATACAATCCTGCGATTGTAATAGGGTTAACCATCGTTTATAAAAAGGAGTGAACACCTGAAAGGGGTTGCCCTGCTGGTTGTAGAGTTTAGTGGGTACCATTAGGTCAACACTCTGCGGGCAGCACTCAACTCCCTGCAGAGAAAGAGTCGCCTGCACGCGGTGATCACGTTTTTGCTCATCAAGAGGCGTTTCTTGGTTATACCACAGACGCTTGATACCAAATTCGTGACAAAAATTACCAAGAGCTTTATCGGTATGAGAGAAATCGACCTCTTCTATGATTGATAAAGGGATACCTTTTTGAGCAAGCTTAGCTGCAAGCTCATTAATTAAGTTTAACCTTAAGGCTGTTTTGGCCTCAGACTCATGGTGCTCCTTCCACTGCTTATGACTGGTTATAATTACTACGCGAATATTGCCAGCTTGCTGCCCATAAAATAGGGCAGGGTTATCGACTAGCCTTAAGTCGTTTCTGAGCCATACAGCATCACAAATCATATTGACTCCTTAAATTTGATTTCTTATCCCTAAGGTTGCTGGGTAGGGCATAAAGTAACTTTGTTGATTGATGTAACGACTGCCATATTGTTTCAGGTAATGGTGTAACAAGGTCATAGGGGTGGCTAGGTTGACTTCTCCACGGCGGTATTGCTCCACCACGTTAAGAATGTCTTGGCGAACTCCCACATCGACTTGACGTTTTAAGTAACCGACCAAGTGCATAAGGACATTGCAGTGATTTTTACGGTTCGCAGGTGTCGATAGGCAGGTCATTAATTGAGTAAAGTAATCGTCTGCAATCTGCTCAACTGGTCGTATATCTTGTCCACTAAGTAGTTTTCCTAATGCTTTGTAAGTGCTTTGAGAATGAGCCATCACAGTGTACTTGTATCGACTATGGAAGTTGATTAATTTATGCATGCTTGGGGTGTCTCCAATGCTCTGACGATAATCATGATGAGTGAAAACCCGTAAAATAAAGTTTTCTCTTAATCTCGGATCGTTTAAGCGACCTTCCTCTTCCATGGGTAACAGGGGAAATCGCTTTTGAAGCGCCTGGGTAAAAAGTCCTTGTGTGCGTTGCATATGTGGATGCCCATTTTCTTGATAGACCTTGATACGTTCTAAGCCGCAACTTGGCGATTTCTTCATCAGAATATAGCCATCAAGGTGACTTAAGGTATCAATGTAAGGGGTGGAAGCAGACAAAAAGACCCCACTCACGTCTTGCTCTGAGTTTTTCGAAAAAACCATGCGTGGGCTATTTGGGTCTCCCTCTAATCGTAAGCTGGGTCTTGGAGAGTCGAACCCCGCAGCCATTTCTGGACAAAACTTCTGGTATTCAAAAAAATCAGCAAGATCGTTAGTGCAGAAAGAAGATCGGCTATGGCCTCCATTGAAACGAACATTATCTCCAACAAGGCAGGCACTAATGCCGACTGGGATTTTTTTATTTTGTTGTTTTAAAGAGTAGATCATGAGATTCTCCTAATACTTATACGAAAGCTATGTGTGTATAACTTTTTATGTTGTACAACTTATAGCTCTGTATAAGAAAGAAATCAAATATTTATACAAAATAAATTTTGTATAAATAAATTAAGTGTATGAATTCTTAAAAAATGATGAGCATGTATGAATACTGAAGGCCTTTTTCCAATAAGAGAACTATCCCTCCGTACTGGGGTGAATACCGTGACCTTACGTGCATGGGAAAGACGATATGGCTTATTAAAACCCCAAAGGACGGATAAAGGGCACCGCTTATACAGTGAACAAGACATTCAGTTAGTTGAGAGTATTTTATATTGGATTCAACAGGGGGTAGCGGTAAGCAAGGTTCGAGCATTATTGCAAAGTGAAACTTCTTCCGTTCCTGTGAGTGAGCAATGGGTGAAGTACCAAGAGGTACTGATCCAAGCTGTAGTAGACTGTCATATAGACAAAGTTGAGCAACTGTATAAACAGGTATCTTCTCAATATCCAGCACTCACATACGCTGAGAGTTGGTTGCTACCGGTTGTAGAGCGCCTTGTCGGAGCTGAAAAAATTGTTTGTGAAGGGCTTCTAGCGCAGGCATTAACAAAACGTCTTGGGCGATTTGTTAATGCATCAGCCAAGTCTAATCAGCTTTTAATTACCAGTTGTGGCAGTGAAAAAAGCTTTCTTTGTTTGCTAACCGCTGCTGTTCTGGAAGACCAAGGAAGTGCTACATTGGTTATGCCGAACCTTAGTGACCTAGCTTCTTGCCTATCCTTATTGAAGAAGGTTGATGTGACTACCAGTGTGCTCTTATGCGATCTTTTAAATGATAAGGGGCTAGAGCCCCTGCTGTCTTATCTGCAAGTTAGTAATAAGCATTTAGTCTTAGTAAGCCCAAACCTGTGGCTCCTTGTTAAGGAAAAGGGCATTGTCTTGCCAGAGCAATTACATCTCATGGCGCAGTTTAATCTAGCTGAAATATCAGGCGTGTTGGAAAATTGTCGGTAATAGATAATATCTATTGAAATATTCACATTAATTTATTTTATTGTTTTTCTGATTCTGATTAATCTTGTTGATAATTTGAAGAGATTTGGAGAGACAGTGATGATGAAAACGATGACTTTTGCCGCGATGCACTTTTCTATTGCTTTTACGGTAGCTTATTTATTAACAGGCAGTTTCGTCGTGGGTGGCTTGGTTGCCATTGTAGAGCCCGCCGTGAATACGGTGGCCTTCTTTTTTCATGAGAAAATATGGGCTAGTTTTGAAAAAGCCAAAAGTCGAAATGCCATGGGCAGTATGATCGCATCCGTAAGTGAAAGCTATGCTCTAAAATCCATTTAAATGCTATCGATGATGCTTTTCTTCCTTTCTGCGGGGCTTAAAAAATAAAGCCTCAGCAATGTGATTGCTGAGGCTTCTGTCGTTATTTAACCAAGTATTAACTAGAGGTTAAGAATGAATACGATAGAGACTGAAATTGGCGCAATGATCATAATGGCTACTTTCCATAAAGAGAAAGTAGTTGCAGAAATTTCGAGCTCTTCAGCAGCGTATTGTTTCTTAACGAACCAACCTGCAAAGATAGCAATTAAGATACCACCTAGCGGTAACATAATATTCGCCGTTAGATAATCAAGCGCGTCAAATGTGTTTTTGCCAAAGAAGGTAACATCACTGATAAAGTTGAATGAGCCTAGACATGCGATCCCCAGAGCCCAAACAACAACGACTAATGCAACCGATGCGGTAGTACGAGTCAGGTTGAAACGCTCAACTAAGTAGGCCACTGTTGGTTCTAGAAGAGAAATGGCAGAAGTCCAAGCAGCCACACCGACCAGAATAAAGAACAGCAGGCCGAAGAATTGACCTAGTGCCATTTGACCAAACGCAACAGGCAGAGAAATAAACATTAAGCCAGGGCCTGCGCCTGGGTTCATTCCATTCGCAAAAATGATTGGAAAAATTGCCAATCCAGCGATAAGAGCAACAAGGGTATCAAGTGTGCCTACCATTAGAACCGTGCTGCCAATTGAAGACTTTTTGGTCATGTAAGAACCGTAAGCCATGATGGTGCCCATTCCCAAAGATAAGGTAAAGAAAGCGTGCCCAAGAGCAACCAGTACTGCATCCCAAGACAGTTCACTGAAATCGAAATGGAACATGAAGTCCCAGCCTTGTGCAAAGCCATCTGTTGTCATGGCATAGCCCAGTAGCGCAATTAGTAAGAAGAAAAGTGCTGGCATCATGATGCGTGTCGCACGTTCCAAACCTTTATTCACACCTGCAATAACCACGGCTAGTACCATAATGCTAAAGAGGGTATGCCAACCGAGCATAGTTGCAGGGTCCGCAAGTAAGGTGTTAAAGGCGTTACCGGCATCTTCAGAGCTAATATTAACCATTTCTCCAGTTGCCATTGCTTTAATGTAATGCAATACCCAACCAGCCACAACAGAGTAGAAAGAGAAGATAAACACACCTGAGAGCATGCCGATTAGGCCAATGATTCCCCAGTGTTTAGACTGGCCTGACTCAGCTGCAACGTCCTGTAAGGCATTAACAGGGTTCTTGCGTGCTCTTCGTCCAATAAAGACTTCCGCCATCATAATCGGTAAGCCAACTAGAGCAATACAAATTAAGTAAACCAGTACGAAGGCACCGCCGCCGTTTTCGCCAGTGATATAGGGGAACTTCCAAATATTACCAAGACCAACGGCCGAACCGGTTGCAGCTAGTACGAAAATCCAACGGCTCGCCCAAGAGCCTTGAATTGATGTTTTGTTTTCCATGGAACTCTCTTTTTATAGGTGTAATGTTTTGCCCCAAATTGGCGCATGAAAAATGTTCTATGTTCTTTGACATAAGTCGCGCATTTTCCTGATTTTAAGCGAATTTTGCAACAAAAAAGCATTTTTTGTTGTTTTTTTATCTATTTTTTCTTTTTCTACCGGCTCTGATGGACGGTTCTGTAATCAAACCTACCAAATAATTTCCCGTAAAAGATTAGAGTTCTAATTAATTCTTGATAAATACTCCTGGTTTGTTAATCTAATTAGAGTTCAAACTAATTTTCGGTTTTTTTTGAGAAAAATAGGCTTTTTTTTCATATTTTAATGTTTGAGTTCTAATGAGGTGTTTTGATGGACCTAGGTGAAATGAAACTTGTTGAACCCTGTTTTGAGGATGGAATGGCAATAAATCGACTAGTAGAGGCGTGTGCACCGTTAGACAGCAACTCGGTCTACTGTAACTTGCTGCAAGCGGGACATTTCAATGGCACGTCCGTGGCAGCCAAAAGAGATAACGCCTTACAAGGTTTTATTTCGGGGTACCTGATTCCTAAACGTCAGAACTGTTTGTTTATTTGGCAAGTGGCGGTGGCTGAAAGTGCAAGGGGGCAAGGCTTGGCTTTACGCATGTTACTAGCGCTGTTGGCTCGAGAGGCATGCACAGATGTGCAGCTCTTAGAAACCACGATTACTCGTTCCAACGAAGCCTCATGGGCATTATTTCGTCGCCTAGCCGTCCATTTAAACGCGCCTCTTACAGAGCGAGTTATGTTTGATAAAGCCAAACATTTTGATCACCAGCATGACACTGAATATTTAGTACAAATTGGCCCTTTTTAATTTAGATACTTTTAAACGGAGAAAATAATGAAAATCTTTGAAGAGTTAGAATCTGAAGTTCAATCTTACGCCCGTTCATTTCCACGAGTGTTTCATCGTGCCCAAGGCGCTTACTTATACGATGAAAGTGGAAAAGGTTATATCGACTTTTTAGCAGGGGCAGGCACATTAAATTATGGTCATAACAACCCTGTATTAAAAGAAAAGCTGGTTGAATACATAATGGAAGACGCTATCACTCATGGACTGGATTTGCACACTAAGGCGAAGGGAGAGTTTATGGAGTCTTTTAATGACCACATTCTCAAGCCTAGAGATTTGCAGTATGTCATGCAATTTACTGGACCAACAGGCACAAATGCCGTAGAAGCTGCATTGAAATTGGCTCGTAACGTTACAGGCAGAGAAAACATTGTCAGTTTTACCAATGGTTTTCACGGCTGTAGCTTAGGAGCGTTATCTATCACGGGGAATTCTCATCACCGCGGTGCGGCTGGTACAAGTTTAGGGGCATGTGTGTCGACGGTGCCGTTTGACGGCTACTTAGGTGAAGGTATTGAAACAACAGAATACCTTGATAAAGTCCTGACTGACTCTAGTAGTGGGGTAGATCTACCTGCTGCCGTTATTGTTGAAACAGTACAGGGTGAAGGGGGAATAAATTCCGCCAGTGTAAGTTGGCTAAGAAATTTAGAAGCGGTATGTAAGAAACATGGTGTGTTACTTATCGTCGATGATATCCAAGCAGGCTGTGGGCGAACTGGGAGTTTCTTTAGCTTTGAGGAAGCCGGTATCACGCCTGACATCGTCACTCTTTCTAAATCTCTAAGTGGGTATGGTTTGCCATTTGCTGTGGTCTTGATGAAGCCTGAACTTGATGAATGGAAACCGGGCGAGCACAACGGTACTTTTAGAGGTAATAATTTGGCTTTTGTGACGGCTAAAGCCGCAATTGACCATTATTGGAAGGACGATCATTTTGCCAAAGAAGTGCAACGTAAAGGGAAGTATATCCACGAGCGTACTCAACAAATAGTGAACGAGTTTGGTGAGGGTAATTTCACACTACAAGGCCGAGGCATGATGCGAGGTATTAACTGTGTGAGTGGTGAGTTAGCGAGCAAAATTACTCAAAAATGTTTTCAAAACGGCCTTATGATCGAAACGTCAGGAGCAGACGACCAAGTAGTGAAGTTCCTTTGTCCATTGATTATCAGTGACGAAGATCTAGCAAAAGGCATTGATATTCTTGAGAAAGCCATTCGAGAGGTGTGTGCAAAAGAAGACACCATGCCAGAAGCGAAAAGCTATTTTGATGAAGATTACGATATCGCTATTTAATCAAAACATTACTAATAAGGAGGTAAAATGTTTGCTCGTAATTTAGCAGAGTGTGAAAAAACCGATCGCCGCGTGGTGTCACCGGACGGGAACTGGGAAAGTACTCGCATGATCCTAAAAGAAGACAATATGGGCTTCTCATTTCATATAACAACTATTTATGAAGGCAAGGATTTTGACATGCACTATCAAAATCACTTGGAGTCCGTTTATTGTATTTCAGGGGAAGGTGAAGTGGAGTCTCGTGAGACAGGCGAAAAACACTCGATCACTCCAGGTGTGGTGTATGTGCTTGATCAGCACGATCCTCATACATTAAGAGCCTTTAAAGAGCTTAAATTGGCTTGTGTGTTTAACCCGCCGATTACAGGTAAGGAAGTTCACAATAAAGAAGGTGCTTACGAACTTATTGATTAAAATAGCCAGAGTGTAGGGTGCTCACTTTGGGGAAAGACCAGTATAAAATTTGGCGAAAGGGCACCTTATTAGTGTTACCTATTGTATTCTCTAAAATTACTTTTAAGGTGCTTAATTTTTGTCTCGCCTTATGACAATATAGCGCCACGTTTAAACTTGGCTGAAGTACCCTCTTTAGCCGCATGATATCTAGGTTAGAAATGGGACAGCATACAGTTGAGAAAATCGGCGGTACGTCCATGAGTGACTACCAGTCGGTAAGAGATAATATTATTTTTAAGCCTGTTCGTGAGAATAGTGTTTACCAAAGAGCTTTTGTTGTATCTGCTTATGGTGGTATTACGGACAAACTACTTGAACATAAAAAGACAGGCGATTCGGGTGTTTATGCCTTATTTGCTCAAGACCGCCAGCAAAATCGTTGGGCTAGTGCATTACAAGATGTACGAGAGACAATGCGAGAAATAAACGCTTCTTTATTTGGTCAAGGTGAATTGTTGATTGAAGCAAATGCGTTTTTACATGGCCGTTTGCAAGAAGCGCAAGAGTGCTTAGAAGATTTGCACCGTTTATGTCAGCATGGTCATTTTTCTATCAATGAGCATTTGGCGACCGTACGCGAAATGCTAGCCAGTATTGGTGAAGCGCACAGTGCTTGGAACACCGCAACGCTCTTAAAGAGAGACGGTGTGAATGCAGTATTTGTTGATTTGACAGGTTGGAATAGTCCAAGCCATATGTCTCTAGATGAGCGTATCCTTGATGCTTTTAAAGACGTGGACCTGTCGACACAATTGCCTATCGTGACAGGCTATGCTCACAGCGAAAACGGTTTAATGTCTACGTTTGACCGCGGTTATAGCGAGATGACGTTTAGCCGCATTGCGGTACTGACGCAAGCGGTCGAAGCGGTTATTCATAAAGAGTTTCATTTAAGTAGTGCGGACCCTCGCCTAGTGGGGGAAGATAAAGCAGTGCCTATCGGCCGAACGAACTATGATGTAGCGGATCAACTGGCCAATCTAGGAATGGAAGCCATTCACCCTAAAGCGGCTAAAGGTCTGCGTCAAAGCAATATTCCACTGCGAGTAAAAAATACCTTTGAACCTGAGCACACGGGAACTCTGATCACAGGGGATTATGTCAGTGATGCTCCTTGTGTTGAGATTATTGCTGGTTGTCGTGGTGTCTTTGCTGTCGAGGTCTTTGATCAGGATATGGCGGGTGACATTGATCAATACGACAGTGCGATTTTAGATATATTAAACCAGTTTAATGTACACATTATTGCTAAAGACATTAACGCTAATACAATTACCCATTATTTAGCGCTAAACTTGAAAAACCTTAAGCGTGTGATGAAGTGCCTACAGAAGAAATTTGTTGATGCCGAAATTGCGCAACGCAAAGTGGCGCTTGTGTCTGCTATAGGCAGTGATATGAAAACGACTGGTATGTTGGCAAAAGCAGTAAAAGCGATTGCTGAGCAAGATGTGAATGTTCTGGCAATGCACCAATCTATGCGTCAGGTAGATATGCAGTTTGTTGTAGATGAGGAAGACTACGATAAAGCGATATGCAGTTTGCATCGTGAGCTAGTTGAAGTGCATAACCATGGTAGTGCTATTTGCTTAGCTTCTTAAGCGTATAGGCCTTTATAACAAAGCCCTTGTAGAGAAATCTTAAAGGGTTTTTTTGTGTTATAGAGCCTGCCGGTTTGATAAAGCAGTAAAGTCTTCTTCAGGGATTGGGCGGCCGATCAGATAACCTTGCCCGAAATCACACTGAAAGTCGTTGAGCATTTGCCATTGTGTTTGGTTTTCAATGCCCTCGGCCACAACCAATAGACCTAACTTATGGCTCATGGCAATGATAGCTTCGACAATTTTTCGGTCGTTAGGGTCATCTTCTATGTCAGTAATAAAGCTGCGGTCAACCTTTAACTGGTTTACAGGTAAGTTTTTGAGCTGGCCTAATGATGAGTAGCCAATACCAAAATCGTCAATGGCGATGCAAATCCCCATATCTTTAAAGGCTTGTAGTGCATTGATGGCAAGTTCATTGTCTTTCAGAAGTGCGGTTTCCGTTACTTCAAACCCTAACTGGTTGGCATGAACAGAATGCTTCTTAAGTAGCTTGCTAACCTGTGATACTAATGTTTGGTCTGCCAGCTGTAGGGCTGACAAATTAACGTGAACCAAGAGCTCTGTTTGATTGGAAGAGCTTCGCTTGGCTAAATACATGATAGCTTGTTCAATAACCCAATATCCGATATCAACTATTTGCCCAGTACTTTCAGCAAGTTCGATAAAACTGTCAGGGAATAACAAACCTCGTTCAGGGTGGTTCCAGCGGATTAGAGCTTCAGCCCCATAGATTTTTTGATCGCGAATATTAAAAAGGGGCTGATAATACAGTTCAAATTCTTGATTCGTAATAGCGTGATCAAGATCTGCTTCAGTGGCGGCAAGAAGGATAGCCTGATCTTTCATGTCAGAGTGGTAGAAAGAGAAATTATTTTTACCCCTTTGTTTAGCATGATACAGAGCCATATCAGCATTTTGCATTATGCTGACCAAATTGTCTCCGTCTTTAGGGATCTGTGCAATGCCCAATGAAGTGGTCAATGCGAACTCTCTATTGTCTATTTTTAGAGGGGCTCGCACAGCTTCTAAAATTTGCTTTGCTATGGCTGTGATGTTTTCTTGCCCTGTGGTGTTGTGTAAAAATAAACCAAACTCATCCCCACCTAGACGAGTTATCTTATCATCATCTTGAATAATACTATTAAGCCGCAAAGCGATAAGCTCAAGTACTCTATCGCCAATGTCGTGTCCTATGGTGTCATTAATTCGCTTAAAATTATCTAAATCAAAATAAACAAAGGTGGAGGCTTGTCGATTAATTTTATTCTTAAGAAGAATTTTAGGGAGGTAGTCGTTTAGGTAGCGTCGATTTGGCAAGCCCGTTAACGGATCCGTATAAGCAATATCTTGTAATGCTTTGGTTTTTTCTTTGACGAGTTCGCGCAATTTTGCAGGTTGAGACACCATGTAATGTAAAAACAAAGCCGCAAGCACTGCAAAAGTAAAGGTCAGGGCATAGCCAATATAGGCTCGGCTATTAATGGAAACGGAAAGGTCTCGGCTAATTTTCAATGTCCATTTTCCAGAAGGTAATATCAATTCTGTTGAGACGTAGCTTTCCGATAGAGGTTGCTTGGATCGAAAGAAAATGGAGTGGCTATTTGAATGAGTAAATTGCCTGTCTAACTGATAACTGTAGCCATCGTTTTCTAACTCTCTTAGATTTGTCGAGTCAATGAGTTGCTTCATCATGATGACGGTGGTAGCGAACCCCCAAAATGTTTCGTTTGGCGTATGCCTATTAAGAAAAATTGGAGATCTGCTTAGTACTGCTTCTCCACCTTGCACCAATATCATAGGGCCAATTAGTACTAATTCCTTACTTTCTATGGCGCTTTTTGTTACCGCTCCCCACTGAGGATGCTTTAAAATATTTAACCCTATCGCGGTTTCGTTGCCTTCAAGTGGATAAATTTTCTTAATGATACCTTGTGGTGCTAGCTGAAGACTTTCGACTCCACCAATGGCTTCTTGGATATCTCGTGCGTACTCATCGAAGTGACTATCATCACCCCCATGCTTTTCTATATCCAAAGCAAGAATTTGCGCAGAGGTGAAAGCCAGAGCAAGTCGACGCTCCAATGCAGATGCTTGCGACCTAACAATGCCACCTAAGAGAAACTTTTGTTCTGTAATAATGGTGTTATTAGATATTTTGGTCCAATAGATCCCTGTCACTGATATAACCAAAAAAGCGATCAGAGCAAAAGCAATGGCAAACAAATGATTGGGAGTGTTCCTCACGTTTCTATCCTAGAATCTTTGAGTCTCATGGTCATAAATATTTCTAATGAATAACTCATTGGGAATAATAGACTATGGTCTGCTTTTTGAGGAAATTAGTAAACCTTAATTTTAACTTAAATTCACAATTCACTTTACAAAAAAACCACAATGAATTTACTTCATTGTGGTTTTTCGAATCTGAAAAGGAGGCTTAAGGGTTAAGCGACTACCATTACCAAACCAGAGCAAGCAACGATGCCACCGATTAGACGGGATAAAATTGGTAGTTGTAACTTGCTGATGAATTGGCCAAGAGCTACGCCAGCTAAATGTAAAGCGGCAGTGGCTAAGGAAAAACCAATTGCATAAGTTAGACCGCTGGCATTCATCGGCATTTCTAAACCGTGAGCAGCCCCATGAAATAGTGCGAACAAGGCTGCAATAGCAGCGCAAATGCCGGTAGAAAGGCGAGCCGTTGCAATTAACAGAGCACCGGCAACGATGACAGATAAAACGATACCTTGCTCAATGAAAGGAATGGCCGTACCGGCCATGGCCGCAGCTCCACCTAGCACCATAGCGCTGACAAAGGCTGCAGGTACAACAAACAGTGCTCGTCCGCCTAGGCGGCTGGCACACATACCGATAGCAAACATAGCTAATAGGTGGTCAAAGCCACCTAAAGGGTGTAAAAAACCTGTCATAAAGCTATTTGAGGCGTGTCCCTCATGGCCTGTATGAGCAAGAGCAAGAGCGGGTAGTGATGTAATAAAAGCGACTAGGCTAAACTTAAGCATAGTTAAACGCATGGAATTCTCCTAAATGAATGAATAATACGACTAAACCACCGCTCTTGCGGCTGGAATAGATTTAGATTCTAACATACCTTCGCGAATGATAAATTGAATGATGTCATCAAGACCTTGTGCTTTTTTCAGGTTAGAGAAAATAAAAGGCCTTTCTTTACGCATCATTTTGGCATCGCGATCCATTACCTCTAAAGAGGCGCCGACAATCGGAGCCAAATCGGTCTTGTTAATGATTAATAAGTCTGACTTGGTTATGCCTGGCCCACCTTTTCTAGGGATTTTATCTCCAGCAGACACATCGATGACATAGATGGTTAGATCTGAGAGCTCAGGGCTGAAAGTCGCACTTAAATTGTCTCCGCCACTTTCTACAAAAACCACATCCAGTTCCCCATGACGGCCAATTAATTGATCAATGGCAGCTAGGTTCATCGAGGCATCTTCGCGAATGGCTGTGTGAGGGCAGCCTCCTGTCTCAACGCCTAAAATTCGATCAGCATCGAGGGCTTGGTGCTCAGTCAGAAATTTGGCATCTTCTTGGGTGTAAATGTCATTAGTGACGACTGCAATATTGTAATGATCTCTTAATGCTGAACATAAAGAGCGTAATAGGGCTGTTTTACCAGAGCCTACTGGGCCGCCTACGCCTACGCGTAAAGTTTGTTTTGGCTTTGTCATATGTTTTCCTTATCTAGTTTTTGTTCGTTACGATCTAAAAAGTCGAGAATATTGTGTTTCATGTAAGGTGCTTGCAATGGCCAGTGCAGGAAGCCCTGCGCCAAGTCGATCTTCGGCTATGTCGTAAGACGCAGTGATAGCGGCGCCAATATCTTGTTGCAGTGTGCCAAGCAGTCGCTGAGCTTGTGTTTGACCCAACGGAACCAACTTGGTTGCAGCAGCGACTTGGTTTTCCAGCCAAGACCAAGTGAAGCCTATGGCGGCTTGGTCAAATGTTATTTGCCAGTGATGACAAGCCGCTGCAAATAAACATATGTAGCTAGCGTCCTGCTTTCCTTGAAAAGGGTGAGGGACAGTCAAACTCGTTAAAAGTCTTCCCAGCGCTTCCCCCATCGCTGTGTCGTTTAAACGTAGCTCTTTGGTTTCGCGGCAGGCCAGAATAAGTTCATTGAGTTCTGCTAGTCGATTGCTTTGTGGTATCTGACAGGCGTCTAAACAGAGCCTGAGAGCAGGTAAATCTAAACGAGCAATAGACTGATGTAACTGCAAGCTAATCCAATCTTCTACCTTTATTTGATTTGTGAGCCAGCCACAATCAATGGCGTACTCCATACCTTGCGAGAAAGCATAACCGCCCACAGGTAAGCTGACACTGCTGAGCTGTAATAATCTCAGTAAGCTAGTGTCCGTGGTGGTGATGTCCATGTTGATAGGCTCCTGACTCTGGAATAAACACGGCTTTTTCATGGCTAACGACCAACCCCAATAAGTGCAGCATTTCTTCTAAAACATGGTCTGGTTTTATCCGTAACCAGCGCTGACCTATTTGGATCTTGGTGTGTCGGTTGCCAAGGTGATAGCAAGCTTTGGCAAAGCTTTCCCAGTCATCACAACTGGCGTGGGCAACGTCTTCTTGGGCGCCTTCAATAAAGACAATTTTATTGCATTCAGAGCGCAAGTATTCACCCACCAAAAGCGGTTTGCCTCGGTCGAGGAAAACGCGCACTTCTTCACCATGAATATCCACTAATTTTAAACGGCCCCGTTCTCTTTGTTCATGATTTAACACGACCTTGGTGTCAACGGGGGCGTGGCAATGGGTACCTAATCGTTCATATATATTTAGCATGGTTAGCTTCCTAAAATAGAGTGTAGAGCTGGGCAAGAGGTAGGACCTCTGCAGGTTCGCAAGTCAATAGCTCGCCATCCGCACGCACCTCATAGGTTTGTGGGTCAACACTAATATTGGGTAGCCAATCATTGTGAATCATGTCTAGTTTAGAAATATTACGAGTGTTGGCACAAGCTACGAGCTGGCGCTCTAGTCCTAACGTTTCTTTTAACCCATTGCCCAAGGCTGCTTTACAAACAAAAGTTAATGAAGTGGCAGCCGCGGCTTTTCCGAAAGCGCCAAACATAGGGCGATAATGGACAGGTTGTGGGGTTGGAATAGAGGCATTCGGGTCTCCCATTGGCGCGCTAGCAATCATGCCGCCTTTAATGATCATGGATGGTTTAACACCAAAAAAAGCGGGTTTCCATAACACTAGGTCGGCAAGTTTACCGGCTTCAATTGACCCTACTTCGTGGCTAACACCATGGGCAATAGCCGGGTTTATGGTGTATTTGGCGATGTAACGCTTAGCACGAAAGTTATCCGCACCTATGGCTTTATCTTCTTCAAGCAAGCCAAATTGCTGCTTCATTTTATGAGCGGTTTGCCAAGTTCGGGTAATCACTTCGCCGACTCGGCCCATTGCTTGAGAGTCAGAGGAGATCATACTGAAAGCCCCTTTATCATGTAAGATATCTTCAGCCGCAATGGTTTCTTTACGAATTCGAGAATCTGCAAACGCGACGTCTTCAGGGATGTTACTGTCTAGGTGATGACACACCATGAGCATGTCTAAATGCTCGTCTACCGTATTGTGGGTGTAGGGGCGAGTTGGATTGGTGGAAGAGGGAAGCACTTTGGGGTTTGCGCAGGCTTGAATAATATCTGGGGCGTGTCCACCGCCCGCACCTTCTGTATGGTAGGTGTGAATCACCCTGTCTTTGAAGGCCTCGATTGTACTATCCACAAAGCCAGACTCATTTAACGTATCTGTGTGGATCGCAACTTGTATGTCGTATTTCTCTGCAACGCTTAAGCAGCAATCAATAGAGGCGGGTGTGGTGCCCCAATCTTCGTGTAGTTTTAGGCCAAAGGCGCCCGCTTCAAGTTGCTCTTCAAGGGCTTGAGGTTGACTGGCGTTGCCCTTCCCTAAAAAACCAAGATTCATTGGCATACTGTCGGTCGCCTGTAGCATTTTTCCGATATACCAAGGTCCTGAAGTACAGGTGGTTGCATTCGTTCCCGTCGCTGGGCCTGTGCCACCGCCTATCATGGTAGTGATTCCAGAGGTTAGGGCTTCTTCGATTTGTTGCGGGCAAATAAAGTGAATATGTGCGTCAATTCCGCCAGCAGTCAGGATCGAACCTTCTCCGGCAATAACCTCTGTACCTGGGCCAATTATGATATCCACCTGATCTTGAATATCTGGGTTGCCGGCTTTGCCAATTTTGTAGATTCGTCCGTTCTTAATACCTACATCACCTTTAACAATGCCCCAGTGATCCAGAACGAGAGCGTTAGTGATAACGAGGTCCACGGCCACATCATTGCTGAGTTGACTTTGGCCCATGCCATCACGAATGACTTTGCCACCTCCGAATTTGACTTCGTCACCATAGGTGGTGAAGTCCTTCTCTACTTGAATCCACAGATCGGTATCACCTAAACGAACACGGTCGCCAGTTGTTGGGCCGAACATTTGCGCATAGCTTTGTCTATCCATGGTGGATTGGCTGGTGGTTTTTTTTGAATTACTCATGGCTATCCCCTGTATTGTTTTCCAGCTTACCCATGACTTCTCCTCTAAAGCCGTAGATAGTTCGACTGCCTGCGTATTCTACAAGTTCGACTTCGCGTCCTTGGCCTGGCTCGAATCGTACGGCTGTGCCAGAGGCGATATTTAAGCGGTAACCTTTTGTTTGTTGACGGTCGAAACTGAGAGCGGGATTTACTTCATAAAAGTGATAATGGGAACCAATTTGTATGGGTCTATCGCCGGTGTTTTCTACTCGTACACGGCACGTTCTACGTCCGTTGTTTAAGGCGATAGAGCCCTCTGCAACTTGTATTTCTCCTGGTTTCATCTGCATATCCTCGCTTAGTTGATAGGGTGATGCACAGTCACCAGTTTGGTGCCATCTGGGAACGTGGCTTCAACTTGTACTTCGTGAATCAAATCGGCGACCCCCTCCATGACTTGTTCAGCACTTAACAATGTTTTACCGTAGCTCATGAGCTCGGCAACGGTTTTACCATCACGAGCCCCTTCGATAATCTCCATGGTGATATAGGCCATAGCCTCAGGGTAGTTAAGTTTCAGACCACGGTTTAAACGCCGTTCAGCCAACAAGGCCGCCGTAAATACTAATAACTTGTCTTTTTCTCTTGGCAGTAGTTCCATCAAATCACCTTTATTAACTTGTTGTTCTGTATAGAATGGTATGACTCTCGTCAGCTTGCTCTTAGGTAGCCCAAATACGCGGTTCGCAAACTGGTTTGTCAATTAGACAGGGCCGAATATATTGCCAGCAATGGCTGAACAAGTGCTTCATCGCTTCGCAATCATGGTGTAATGCTCGAAGTACCAGAAACTCTCCTGTTTGTGTCACACCACAAGTAGCAGGGTGTGCATCACATACGGTTCTGATCTGCTCGATAAGAGAGCTTGTATCTGCCTTGGGTGGAAAAGGCCCTGCGATCATAACACCGTTATTCACCGCCCCTTGTAATCCAGCACAAGCTTGCATTAGGTGACGATTAGCATCGTTAATAATCAAACGCTCTCGAAACTTAATGCTGTTCTCTACTCGAATTTCTAGACCTTGTTCGGCTTGACCTTGGTCAAAATCTAATTGGTTGGCAGGTAAGCCAAAACAGGTAATTTCCCAGCCAATAAAATGGGCAGTTTTGGCTAGATTAATAACACTTTCCAAACGGGTATTGGCATTAGGATAAAGAATCGTTTCTTGTGGCAACCATTCCAAAGTACTGTGTTCGCCAACCGTTAATGTTGTGGTTTGTTCTTGTAAGCTGCGGTCCTCACGAGCGCGATATGCTCTGCCTGCTCCGGGGGTAGTAATGAGTACATGGCAGTTTTCTGCTAGCTTTGCCTCAATGGAAAGCTTGTCTCCTGAAACGAGGCCTCCAGGAGGGTGCAATAAATAGGTGTGAGCAACGTCAGCCCCTTCAGGGTAAAAGGCTTTTTGCACATATAACGGCCCCTTGTGCTCACACGTTTTAAGAACGGTTCCTCTGCTAGTGCGTTGGAAACCTAAAGAAAGGAAAGCCCGCCAGCGTGAAGCAGAAACAGGTGCCGGCCTACTTGAATAAGCAGCCTCGGCACTTGGATCCTCTTGAACACTGGCTAGATTACTGTGTTTGCTCATGTGTTTTTTGTTGCTCTAGTCAATCAGTTTAGCGATTAGGCTATACGGCTAAATATTGCTTAATTAGCTCGTCACTGAGCCTTTCCATTTTATCCGCTGCGACTACTCGGCCTTTTTCCATAAGGCGGAACTCCTTACCCACGCGTCTAGCAAAGCCCAGTTTCTGCTCTACCAAAATAACCGTTAAACCTTCTTCTTCGTTGAGTTTTAGAATAACGTCGCCAATCTGTTTAACAATATTTGGCTGGATGCCTTCATTGGGCTCATCAAGAATTAACACTTTCGGTTCAAGTACTAAAGCCCTACCAATAGCAAGCTGCTGCTGTTGGCCACCGGATAAGTCACCACCACGACGATGTAGCATATCCTTAAGGACGGGGAAAAGTTCAAAAATCTTTTCAGGGATCTCTTTTGGCGAGTCCTTGGTGCGTTTGCTACGGACTGGTAAGCCGATCCGTAAGTTTTCTTCAACCGTTAGCATGGGAAAGATATCGCGCCCTTGCGGAACATAGCCAATGCCTGAATAGGCTCTTTTTTCTGCACTTTGCTTCGTTAAGGAGGTGCCGGCTAGGGAAATATCACCACTTTTAATTGGTAGTAGCCCCATTATTGCTTTTAAAAGCGTGGTCTTGCCCACTCCGTTACGGCCCATGATACAAGTGATGGAACCGGGTTCTATGTCCAGATCCAAGCCCCACAAAATTTGTGTGCCCCCATAAAGTTGATCAACGTTGTTTATGGAAATCATGCTTAGGCTCCTTCACTTGCGGCTTCTTCGCCAAGGTATACTTCAATAACGTCTTTATTACTTTGGATTTGATCCATTGTGCCTTCAGCCAGCACTGAGCCTTGGTGTAGCACGGTAACAGTGCGAGCAATACTTCGTACAAATTCCATGTCATGCTCAACGACAATAACGGTCCTTTCACCGGCCAGAGAGGTTAAAAGCTCTGCTGTACGCTCTGTTTCTTGTGGGGTCATTCCCGCAACTGGCTCGTCAATCAGTAATAACCTAGGGTCTGCTGCTAATAGCATGCCAATTTCAAGCCATTGTTTCTGGCCGTGAGATAAGGCTCCAGCGAGCATGAATCTGTGCAGATCCAAACCAATGATTTTTAACACCTCATCAATGCGATCTATTTGAGTAGGGGTAAGCCTAGAAAATAGAGTTGGTATCACACCTTTATCCGTTTTTAAGGAGAGTTCTAAGTTATCAAAAACCGATTGCTCTTCGAATACTGTGGGTTTTTGGAACTTTCTGCCGATCCCAAGTTGGGCTATGCTGGCTTCGTCCTTGTCTAATAAATTATGATTCTGACCAAAATAGACGCTACCTGAGTCACATTGAGTTTTTCCTGTAATAACATCCATTAGGGTTGTTTTTCCAGCGCCATTAGCACCGATTAAACAACGCAACTCTCCATCATTAACATATAAGTTGAGGTTGTTAAGTGCTTTAAAACCGTCGAAACTCAAGTTTAGTCCTTCTACGTAGAGAATCATTTGGTTGTCTACATTGACGGTCTTTTGGGCAGGGGTTAAGAACGGCCAAACTTGGTCCCTACGAAAGGTCTCGCGTAAGTTATCAACAGTGTTTTCTAGTGGATTCATGCTTGTGATTCCTTGTTGTTAAGGGGACGCTTGAAACGCAATTTTTCGTATAAGCCCATTAGTCCTTTTGGCAGATATAGGGTGACTAATACAAACATAGCACCTAAAGCGAATAGCCAGGCATCGGGTAAAATTGCTGTAAAACGAGTCTTAGCATAATTCACCAATAAGGCTCCAATGACGGCACCAATGAGTGTGCCTCGGCCACCTACAGCCACCCAGATCACAATTTCAATGGAGTTTATAGGAGAAAATTCCCCCGGGTTGATAATGCCAACTTGTGGTACATATAGCGCCCCTGCGATTCCGGCAATCACAGCAGAGAATACAAACAACCATACTTTATAACGGTCTGTGCGATAACCAATGAAACGTGAACGGGATTCAGCATCGCGCACCGCTAAAACGACCTTACCAAAACGTGATGACAAGATACGTTGGCTAATAACAAAGACAATCGCCAACATAAAAGCAGTTATCATGAATAAACTCACTCGGGTGCTATCAGCCTGCAGATCGAAGCCAAGAATCTCTTTAAAATCGGTTAAGCCATTGTTTCCACCAAAGCCCATTTCGTTTCTAAAGAAAGCCAGTAATAGCGCATAGGTGAGTGCTTGAGTCATGATAGAGAGGTATACGCCAGTTACCCGTGAGCGGAATGCCAGCCAGCCGAACACAAAGGCTAATAAACCAGGGACCAGTACGGCCATTATCATGGCAAACCAAAATTGATCCATACCTAACCAGAACCAAGGCAGTTCTTGCCAGTTAAGAAACACCATAAAGTCCGGTAACAAAGGGTTTCCGTAAACACCTCGGTCGCCAATTTGACGCATTAGATACATGCCCATGGCGTAGCCACCTAAGGCGAAGAAGGCGCCGTGGCCTAAACTTAATATACCGCAATATCCCCAGATTATATCTACTGCTAACGCTAGCATGGCGTAACAAAGGTATTTCCCTAGTAAGGTGATAGTGTAAGTGCTCACATAAAGTGGCGAGTCTGGTGCTAAGAATAAATTGGCCGCACTGGCTAATAGCGTCACGCTTAGTAGCACTACAACAAAAGGCAGTGTGTGCTTACCAGAGGTACGGCCCTCGCTAAACCATTGGATAAGACGTGTCATTCTGCCGCCCTCCCTTTTTGTGGAAAGAGCCCTTTAGGACGCTTTTGAATAAATAAGATGATGAATACCAGTACAATGATGGCGGCTAGCACGGCGCCAGTGGTAGGTTCTAAGAACTTAGTCGCAATGCCTAAAGAGAAAGCGGCAACGAGTGTGCCCAGTAGATTACCTACGCCTCCAAATACAACCACCATAAAGGAGTCGATAATATAGGCCTGACCTAAATTAGGGCCAACATTGGTTAATTGGCTTAGTGCAACCCCCGCAATACCGGCAATGCCAGAACCTAGACCAAAGGTCATAGCGTCTACCCAATGGGTTTTTACCCCCATAGATTTTGCCATATTTCGATTTTGCGAAACGGCTCGTACATTTAGACCTAAAGACGTTTTTTTCAAAATTAAAACCAGTGCGAAAAAGACCAATAGAGCAAAGGCTAAAATGTATAAACGATTCAGAGTCAGTGACAACACAGGGTTTATCTCCCATGAGCCACTCATCCAACTTGGTGCAGATACCTGACGGTTCAAGGGTGAGAAAATGGTTCTTACTAACTGCTGTAGTATCAGGCTGATACCAAAAGTAGCTAGCAGGGTTTCCAGTGGGCGCCCATGAAGGTGGCGAATGACAAGGCGTTCAATTAATACCCCCATGAGCCCTGAAACAAGGAAAGCCGCAGGAATAGCAACCCAAATAGAGTAGTCAATATGATGTGGCATCAGTAATTGAACAACATAGGTTGTATAGGCACCAAGCATGATCATTTCGCCATGGGCCATGTTAATAACACCCATAACCCCAAAGGTAATAGCTAAACCGATCGAAGCAAGTAAAAGTACTGAGCCAAGGCTTAGGCCGAAAAATAATTGATCCAGAAAGGCAAACCGTTCGGTGCGTTGAGCGATTTTATCTAGGGAAGTCTGTGCCGCTGAAGCAATAGACGGCTGCGGGTCTTTGGTTAACTTGATTAAGCTATTGCGAACCTCGCTCTCAAGGCTGGTTGAAAGAGTTTGGATAGCTTGGATGCGCTGGCTTGTTTTCAGTTCAGTGGTACTGGCGGTATGTATTGCAAGGGCGACTTCCATTGCCTCTTTAACCTGTTCACTCTGCTCGTTAAGGTAGAGTTTTTCGATGAGCTCAATCGTGCTTGGGGTGAGTTGAGAAAGTAATTCTTGAACAGCAGATTCGCGGCTATCAGGATCAGCAGAGGTTAATTGAATACGCGCAATGGCAGAGCGCAAAAAGCTTCGAAGCTTGTTGTTTACTCGAATTTTTTTAACGTCTCTTTTGCTTAGGACGGTAACCAAATCTTGAGAAAAAATATCCTTATAAAGCGTTGTGCCTTGATCTTTTGATTGACCTAGAACTTGTTTGTTGGCTTTTAAATAGTATAGGTCTCCAGCCAATAGGGTTTCGAAGAGTGGTAAAATACTTTCACCTTCATTAGTCGCTAGCTGTTCTAAAATGGGAGCCATCTCTTTCAGTTTTGCGCCTGTAAGCTCCGCCAAGAGGGTGTTAGTCTGGCTTGGCTGAGAAGCGTTGACAGAAAAAGATAAGGCACCAAAAAGACAGCAGCACAGTGCAATTAAATGTCTCAAGGTTATACTCCATGTCGCAGGTGTTTGAATTTGTATCCAAACAAAGGGGCTGGTTTGATCGTGACTTATGATCATCACATTTGCGGTTAAAAAGCCCTCTGCATAGCAGAGGGAAAACAACAAAGTAGTAGAGTTAAGGGCTAGGTATGGCACCGAGCCCTTTAGATAATACTAGTAGTTTTGACCAGAGCAGGTTTCTGTTTTGGTGTTGTAGTTGCCACATTTAATTGGCGCCGTCCAATCAGAAATAAGGTCTTTAGAGCCTGGTAAGAAGTCTGACCAAGCATCACCAGGAACCACCCCGTCGGTTTCCCAAACCACCTCAAATTGACCGTCATCCTGGATTTCGCCAATCAGTACAGGTTTGCTCAAGTGGTGGTTCTTGTTCATGACAGCGATGCCACCCGTGAGGTTTGGTGACTCTTGACCTATCATGGCTTGTTCAACAGCATCGACATCAGTAGTGCCAGCATCTTTAACTGCATTTACCCACATATTGAAGCCTATGTAGGTTGCTTCCATTGGGTCGTTGGTAACTCGATCAGGGTTGTTAGTGAAGGCTTTCCACTGGGTGATAAACTCATCGTTGGCATCCGCTTCAACACTTTGGAAGTAGTTCCAGGCGGCTAGGTGCCCAACTAATGGTGCCGTATCTAAACCAGAAAGTTCTTCTTCACCCACAGAAAAGGCGACCACTGGGATGTCTTCAGAAGAAATGCCTTGGTTACCTAACTCTTTATAAAATGGTACGTTGGCATCGCCATTGATGGTTGAAACCACGGCCGTTTTTTTGCCTTCGCTTCCAAATTTTTTGATGTCTGAAACGATTGATTGCCAATCAGAATGTCCAAAAGGCGTGTAGTTGATCATGATGTCTTCTGCAGCAACACCTTTGGCTTTTAGGTAAGCTTCTAAGATCTTATTGGTCGTACGAGGGTATACGTAATCCGTACCGGCTAAAACAAAACGCTCAACATCCAGTTCGTCCATTAAGTAATTGACCGCAGGGATGGCTTGTTGGTTTGGCGCTGCGCCAGTATAGAATACGTTCTTAGACGATTCTTCACCTTCATACTGAACTGGGTAGAACATCAGACCATTAAGCTCTTCAAGAACAGGCAAAACAGACTTGCGTGATACCGATGTCCAACTACCAAAAAT
Organism: Marinomonas epiphytica; assembly: GCF_054780655.1. NCBI lineage: Bacteria > Pseudomonadati > Pseudomonadota > Gammaproteobacteria > Oceanospirillales > Oceanospirillaceae > Marinomonas > Marinomonas epiphytica. Next base: position 134,272 of record NZ_BAAGVX010000039.1, on the reverse strand, counting down.
AACATCAACATTTTCCTGAGTTAGCAGCTCACGTCCTTTTTCGGCAAATAAAGGCCAGTTGGATGCCGGGTCAACCACTATTGCTTCAAGTTGCTTGCCTAACAGGCCGCCTTTCTTGTTTTGCTCTTCAACCATCATTAATACGGTATCTTTTAATGTGGTTTCAGAAATCGCCATGGTGCCAGAAAGTGAGTGTAAAACCCCCACCTTAATGGTGTCAGCTGCGAAGGAAGGAAGAGCAACAAAAGTTGCACTGGTTAAAGCGATTGCGGAAACTAACGTCTTCATTTTCATGATTGAGCTTTCCTCTAGGTCGTGTTTTGGTATGTAACGATAGAGTTAGTATTCAATAAAGTGCTCGATCTGAATATTGGCTGAATGACCCAGTCAGCTACGTCAAATGACGTATGCTGAAAATTAGAGTAATGATGAGGGCGGTATGAAACAAGATGTTGAGCAAAAGCTGAACGGCTACCCAGAAAGTATACGGCAGATAATGCTGAGTATCCGTAAGCTCATATTTGGTGTGGCCGAGAACTGCCGGTTAGGTGAGGTGGAAGAGTCACTCAAATGGGGGCAATTAAGTTATAAGGTTTCAAAAGGAACGGCAATCCGAATGGACTGGAATGAAACGACAAAAGATAAGCTGCACTTTTATGTGCATTGCCAGACTTCTCTGATTGGTGCTTTTCGAGCTATGTATCCCGAACAGTTTGACTACCAAGGCAATCGCGAGCTAATGATGACAATAGAGGGGGATATGCCCCTCAACTGTTTAGCACATTGTATTGAATTGGCTTTTACCTATGATCGAAAAAAACAACCTTTTTAGTCTCTAGGTTAATGAGAATCTTGTTCAAGTTCTTGTGCCTGAGCATATTGATTGGCTGTTTTAGCGGCTAAATAAGCGGCTTTATGGACAATCTCAGATCTTGGATCATTCAAGTAAGACGCGGTAAATAAAAGATCCTTCGGACGCCAGCCTGGACTAAAGGCTTTAATGCGCTTGTCCTTAATAAATCGTTGTGCCAAAAGGGTAGGGAGTGCTCCAATCCCAATGCCTGATGCAATCATTTCAAAACTGGTGGAAAGTGACGTAGAAGGAAAAATTTGGCCTACTGAACCGTACCTATGCATGAGCTCTGTCGTGAGATTTTGATATGGGCGTGATAAACGTGAGAATGACATAATAGGGCTGGTTGAAGGGTGTGGAGAGGGCTCGTCGACACTGCAAAACCAGCCAAGTTTAAATGTTGGGAGTGGTATGTTTTCGACATTTCCCTCAGCCAGTGGTCCCATGAGAAAAGCCAAATCTAAGTGTCTTGTCAGCAATTGTTCTTTTAAGTTCAAAGTAATATCGACGGAAAGCTCAACCACCAGTTTTGGGTACAGTTTTCGCAGCGCGCTAAGAAAATTTGACAACCAAGATTGGGCAATGGTTTCGGCAACGCCAATTCGAATAACACCTTTTATTTCCTCACTCGGCGTTAATTCGTCTTTCACTTGCTCCATAAATGATTCAATTTTTTCAGCATGGGCGCGCAGTAATAACCCTTCTTTGGTTAACACGACGCCAGTTTTTTGGCGCTCAAATAGCGAAACACCTAACTCCTCTTCTAGGGCGGCGATACGCCCAGAAATAGCAGGCTGGGAAAGATTCATTTCATGAGCAGCACGACGCACACCACCCAATTTTGCCACCCATAAAAAGGTTTTGAGCTGATCAAAATTCATTCATTAAATTCTCTTTATAAATACGCTTGCCAATAGGTGATCATAATATCTGATCACAAATGATAAAATTTTACGAATTGACATTATCATGGTTAGAAACAAAACTGAAACCCAAGCCTTTCTTATGAGGCCTAAAAATTACATTGGGTGAAGTTTGAGATAACGACCGTTTAAACGATAAATAGGAAGACAGCATGATGACGAAATTAAGCTCGAAAAGTTTGTTAGCCACTTCAGTTGTAGCGGCTACTTTTGCCATGAACGTTTCTGCCAGTGAAACTCTTTCTGTAGTAGGGAGTTGGAGTAGCTTACCGTTGAATAAGCAGTTTGAAACGCCTTTTTGGACTAAGACAGTTCCAGCAGAGAGCCAAGGTGAGTTCGAAGTGGCGATGACCACTCATGACCAAATGGGCATTGGCGGCGGTGATGTATTTCGTATGTTGGGCGATGGTGTCTTTGATGTGGGTATGACGGTTGGTGATTATGCAGTAGCAGATGCGCCAGCGCTAGAAGGCTTGGATGTGCCTTTACTAGCAACGAATGCCCTACAAGCAAAATCTCTAGTGGAAGCGGCTCGCCCAATGGTGGAAGACATATATGAAAACACCTTCAACTCGAAAGTGTTGGCAATTGTGCCTTACCCTCCACAAGTTGTTTTTTGTAATGCACCAGTTGAAAACCTTAAAGACCTAGAAGGTTTGAAAATACGCGCTTCTGGCCGTATGACAGCAAAATTTCTTGAAGCGTTAAACGCTCAAAGTGTCAATATTAGTTTTGGTGAAGTGCCAGGCGCATTACAGCGTGGGGTGATTGATTGTGCGGTAACTGGAGCAGGATCTGGCTACAGTGCTGGGTGGTGGGAAGTAACCACTCATTTGATGACTTTACCTTTAGGTGGTTGGGATCCGGTTGTAACCGCTGTGAATTTAGACAAATGGGAAAGCCTAAGTAAAGAAGACCAAACATTCTTAGCAAATGCAGTGGCTACTAAGTTAGAAGCGCCAGCATGGCAAGACGCCCAGGGTGCCTTGAATGAAGATATTGCTTGTTTAACAGGTCAGGGCGATTGTTCAAAAGGGGATAAACGAGATCTTGTGTTAGTAGAGCCAAGTGCTCAAGACGTTGAGCAAGCCAAAACCATTTTGACTAGCAAAGTGTTGCCTGAATGGGCTGAACGAGCTGGCCAAGATTGGGCAATTCGTTGGAATGAGTCCGTTGGTAAAGTGGCCAACGTAGAGATCGAAATTAACTAAGGTACTCTTTATGAATCGCATTATTTCTATTCTGAGAGGAATAAATAATGGCGTGGCAGTGATAGCAGGGCTAGCGTTGCTAGCCTGCATTGTCATTATTATTGTCGATATTCTATTGCGAGAAGTGGGCATTACGTTTAGTGGCTCAGAAGAGATTTCGGGTTATGTGATGGCGGCATTAGCCAGCTGGGGCATAAGCTACGGGTTAACCACCAAAGCGCACGTAAGAATCGATCTGTTAAGAGAGAAGAGTCAGCCTGTCGTTCGCTGCCTTTTTGATTTGATTGCTTTGTTTTCCTTATCTTATGTGGCTGTGTATGTGGCTTATCGTGGTTGGTCTGTGGTCGAGAAGACATTAAAGTCTGGTGCTCTATCAAATACGGCCCTGGAAGTGCCTTTAATTATTCCGCAAGCCATTTGGTTCTCAGGTTGGTTATGGTTGGCCTTATCTTCTTCAATTTTATTATTGGTTGCCTTAGTTATGGTGTTACAAGGCAAGTATCAACAAGTCGATGAAAGTATTGGTACAGGAGACGAGGTATGATTTTATTTACATCTCTAGGTTTGTTGGGGTTACTGGCCTTATCAATACCTGTGGGTATCGTGCTTTTTTTATTGGCATTTGGTATTGATGAGTTTTTTAGCCCTTTCCCCTTGATGCGTGGACTTGGGCAAGTGGTTTGGTCATCGTCTAACCATCCTACGTTAATTGCTGTTCCTTTTTTTGTGTTGATCGGTGAAATACTTCTGCGAAGTGGTGTCGCTCAAAAAACCTACGCGGCTTTGAATGCTTGGGTGTCTTGGTTACCTGGTGGATTGATTCACGCTAACATAGCAACAGCAACCATGTTCTCTGCTACGTCGGGCTCTTCCGTTGCAACAGCCGCTACCGTGGCGACCGTGGCAACGCCTCAGGCTGAAAAGCTGGGGTATGATCCGCGCCTGTTCACTGGTTCTATTGCTGCCGGAGGCACGTTGGGGATTTTAATTCCTCCTTCTATTAACTTAATTGTCTATGGTTTTTTAACTGAAAGCTCAATACCAAAGCTGTTTCTTGCAGGTATAGTGCCCGGTATTTTAATGGCCCTGCTCTTCATGCTTGCGACCGTGATTCTGTGTACTTTGTATCCTAAGCTAGGTGGCCCTAAGCAACACAGTAGCTGGTCTGAAAAATGGCGTGCTCTCCAAGCTTTGGGACCCATTTTGTTTTTATTTATTGCGGTAGTGGGTTCAATTTATATGGGTTGGGCAACACCTACTGAGGCTGCTGCAGTAGGTGTATTGATCTCGCTTGTGATTGCTATGCTGGCCAAAGCGCTAAATACTCAAATGTTGGTTGATAGCTTGGTCGGGACAATCAAAATCACCTCTATGATCATGCTGGTGGTGATTGGCGCATATGTTTTGAACTTTGCTTTAACGGCCGCTGGTGTTGGTCGTGCTTTGCAGGATCTGCTTAACGGCTTGGGCTTAAGTGCAACAGCGACGCTCTTGGTGATCATTCTGACTTACATCGTCTTAGGCTTCTTTATTGAGACCCTTTCATTAATGGTTGCCACTATTCCAATTGTTGTTCCCATCATAGCGGCTATGGGTTACGACACCATTTGGTTTGGTATTTTAATGATCATTTTAGTGGAAATGGCTTTGATCACACCGCCTGTTGGACTCAACCTCTATGTGGTTAATTCAGCTCGCCAGAAAGGTAACATGATGGATGTCATAGTGGGCAGTATTCCTTATGTACTGATTATGCTTATGATGGTGTTTTTATTGATCGCCTTCCCAAGTTTAGCCCTATTTTTACCGGATAATTTCTAAGGAATATTATGTTTTTTCAAGTAAATGGCGTATCAAAAGAGTTTAATATAGAAAATTTGGTCGTGGCTGGCTGGACTGCTCGTGATGCTCGTGCTGTTCAAATCCATATTGATGAATTGGCTGAAATCGGCGTGGCTCCTCCATCAAGTGTGCCACTTTACTACCGTGCGGCAAACCTGTTGGTGACACAACAAGAAAAAGTGGAAGTTGTTGGTGAAGACTCTTCAGGAGAAGTAGAGCCGCTTATTATTAAACAAGGTAATGAATGCTGGTTAGGTATTGGTTCAGACCATACTGATAGAGAGCTTGAAGCACATTCAGTTGCATTGTCTAAGCAGGTTTGTCCTAAACCAGTCGCAAAAGAGTTATGGTCTTTTGACGAAGTTGAAGGCCACCTTGACCAATTAGAAATGAAGTCCTGGGTAGATGAAGGGCAGGGTTGGACCTTATATCAAGAAGGTACTTTGGCTGCGATTCGTCCTCTTAAAGAGCTTATTGAGAACGCTGACCTACAAGATAACAGTGCCATGCTATGTGGTACTTTTGCAGCCATTGGTGGTGTGCGGAAAACATTAAAATTTAAGATGAGTTTGCATGACCCTGTTTTAAATCGAACGATTGAGTGTGTTTATAGCACACAAGAGTTACCTGCGGTTAAGTAGCAATTTAAGGAGTTTATATGACGTCAAAGGCATGGCAAGGCAGAGAACTTACCTCTCATTTAACGCAAGTTGAAAGTCTAATTGAAACACGCGGTGACGCGATTTTTACCGAGCGTTTTCATGAGCCAGTTGAAGATCAAAATAAGGTTGGTGAGTTGGCAGGGGCCGTTGTCACAATAAAAGACCTATTTGATGTAAAAGGTTATCAAACCAGGTCTGGCTCTGTGTTTCTTAATTGTGCTGAACCCGCCACTAAGGATGCTGAAGCAGTAAAGCGTTTACGCCAAGCAGGAGCATATTTATTGGGGCACACGAACATGACTGAACTGGCTTATTCTGGTTTGGGGGTGAACCCACACTATGGCACTCCTCAAAGCCCTCTTTACCCTGGTGCCATTGCGGGTGGCTCAACCAGTGGAGGAGCGGTGTCGGTTGCTTTGGGTATGGCCGATATTGCCTTAGGCAGTGACACGGGAGGTTCCTTACGTATACCTGCAGCATTTTGTGGTGTAACAGGGTTCAAACCCACTCAGCAAAGTGTCTCCTTACAAGGAGCGCTGCCTTTGTCGAACTCCTTAGACTCTATTGGACCGATTGCAAACAAGGTTTCTGATTGTGAAGCCGCTTGGCGGGTTTTGTCAGGAGAAACAGGTGTTGCTGAAGAGGCAACGCAGGCGCATTTTATTGTGCCTACGAACTTTGGTTTTGACGATATGGATGCCACGGTGAAAACGGCTTTTAATGATTTTGTTAACAAACTAAAAAAACTGCCTGGCATTACAGTAGAAGAGAAGGTATTAAGTATTTTTGATGAGTATAAAAAGCTTCCTGTTTGGCAGTTTTCGGCAGTAGAGTCCAGTCGTTATTATCAAGACGGACTAGGTGTCGCTTTGGAATCGTTGGATCCAAGGGTTGCTTCGAGAATGGCACGAGCTCAGCAGGTTACAGAGCAGGAGTTCGCAGAGACCTGTGAACAACGAGCTGAGTTAATCAAAGCTTATAAAGAGCAGGTTGGAGATGCCAAGTTGTTATTGCCTACGGTCGCTATTTTGCCGCCTAAACTGTCTTCTTTGGAGCAAGATAGCGACTATGATCGCATTAATCTTTTGTGTTTGAGGAATACCTCCATAGCGAATGTGTTAGACGCGTGTAGCATTTCCTTGCCCTATCAATACAAGGGAGATCATATCGGCATCATGCTGACAGGTATAAACGGTAGTGATCTTAGTTTGCTCGGCGTAGCAAAACGGCTGGAAGCTGATATAAGTCAATAGCATATCCCTTTGGCCCTATTTCTTGCAGAAGATATAGGGCTTTTTTTCTTTATAACGATTTATAAATCCCATACGCTTTGTGCTAGAGTGCCTGTTTTTTTAACGTGATAAGACAAGTACAAATAGTGTAACGAAGGAAGTCACAGTGTCCGAAATGAAAACCAACCAAATTGAAAAGCTTAATAAACTGCGCACGGCTTGGTTGCCTGTCGTTGAATTTCTTTTTGGCCCATCCCCTGACAATGTTAGCTTTGCAGGTTTTGACGTCAGTAATGAAATAGCCAAGCCTGTGGTAACAGTGACAAAACAAGAGCAACAGCTTACTTACCAGATTCAAATTCCTGAACGTAGCTTTACTAACGAGGTGATGCTGCTCTGTGATGTTGTTCAGGAATTGGTAAGAGGCTTGTACCCATTAGAGGATCAAGCATTCGAACCGAATGTATTGAGTGAAGGAGTTGCTGTTTACGGTGCCGTCACAGCAATCAATCAGGTGTTTGGGGAAGAAACATTAGCCACTTATATTAATGCGTTAGAGCAAAGAGGGTTCTCCTATTATGACGCATTTAATTATGCTGCTGATGTATTAGCAACAGACCCTGAAGCCATCAAAAAACTACGTAATGTCCAACCTTTCTTGTATAAACTTCAAAAATCAGACTTTGATACTGCACAGGTCTTGGTGGAGCGAAAAATTCAAGACATCTTATTATTTACTTTTAGAGAGTAGGTTTTTTAGGATAACTTTCTAACATTTTAAGTGATCCAGTTGTTTAACAGGTGCGTAACTCTTCAATATAGAGTGAGGTGTGATCTGGTCAGAAACCTCGCTCATGTAAATTACAGATACAAAAAAGTGACAAGGTCGCAATAAAATTAGCGGATAAAGCATATTTTATTGATATTTCGCAATACTCTTGAGGAAACACCTGCCATTTTACAATTTCTAGGGGTTATCTATTGTAAAAGCCGTGTGGCAAAAATATAATTGTTGCGCTTAAATTTCGCCACGCGTGATGCGCAAGCGATGAATTGTGTCTCTCAATGATAATCATGATTTTATTTTTTAAGCACTCCATTTAGCTTTCGTGACCTGATTTTTATGGGTTGTGTTAATGAATTCTAAGCGTTTTTTAAGCGCCTAGTTCGCTTGCAAAGCTTGCTCTAGGACATTCTGAGGTTACAGATGAAGAGAAAACTGTTCCAATCAACTATGGTATTTTCACTGGCACTCTTGTTAAGTGGTTGTGATTTGACCTTGTTCGATTCTAGCGGTGTCACAGGAAAAGAAATTGGTGATACTATCTTATTGACTATGGGCTTAATGCTTATAGTGGTGATTCCCACCATAATTATGTCTGTATGGATTCCCTACAAATTCCATGAAAAGAAAACAGACGAGACGTACGAGCCTGAGTGGGAGCATTCAACTAAGATCGAATTCTTAGCGTGGGGTGTACCTGTCGCCATTATCGTGGTGTTAGCTTGGATTGCTTACGTAACCTCATATTCTCTTGATCCACGTAAAGAGCTTGCTTCTGATAAAGAGCCTCTCACCATTCAAGTTGTGGCAATGGATTGGAAATGGTTGTTCTTGTTCCCAGAAGAAAAAATTGCAACCGTAAATGAAGTTGCTTTTCCTGTTGACCGTCCCGTTGAGTTTTTGGTTACTTCCCAATCTACAATGAACTCTTTCTTTATCCCTAAAATTGGTGGTCAGATTTACGCCATGGCTGGGATGGAAAACCGTATGAACTTAATGGGCACAGAAGTTGGAGAATACCGCGGTATTTCTTCTAACTACAGTGGTTTTGGTTTTGCTGGTATGCGCTTTAAAGCAAAAGTGACAAGCGAAGAAGATTTTCAGGCATGGGTAGAGGGCGTAAAAGCCTCTGGTCAAGCGCTGACAGACGAAGAGTATGATCGTTTAACAGAAAAGACCCGTGATCATAAAGTAGAGTACTTCTCTTCTATAAACCCTTTGCAATTCAAGAATATTATTGAGTCTTTCATCGGAGCCCAAAATGGTTCAAACTGATCTAATTAAAGACCCACATGTGCTGACTGGTAAGCTGCACTGGGGTGTATTGCCTATTCATGATCCTGTTGTCGCACCGGTTATGGCAGCCGTTGTGGTTGGCGGATTGATGCTGCTAGGATTCCTTACCTACAAAAAATTGTGGGGCTATTTGTGGAACGAGTGGTTCACATCAGTAGACCACAAAAAAATAGGTATCATGTACTGTATCGTCGCACTCGTGATGTTATTACGAGGCTTCTCTGACGCGGTTCTAATGAGAACGCACCAAGCTCTAGCGACGAGTGACAGCTTTGGAGGAGGATATTTGCCTCCAGAGCATTATGACCAAATCTTCACCGCCCACGGCGTTATTATGATCTTCTTCGTTGCCACACCGCTTATGGTGGGTATTATGAACGTGATCATGCCATTGCAAATTGGTGCTCGTGATGTGGCATTCCCATTCCTGAACTTATTAAGTTTCTGGCTCTTCCTAGTAGGTGCCTTGCTTGTGAACATTTCTTTGTTCGTAGGTGAGTTTGCTGCCGTAGGTTGGTTGGCTTACACACCGCTATCAGGTATTGAATACAGTCCCGGGGTAGGGGTCGACTACTGGATATGGGCACTGCAAATTTCGGGTATTGGTACAACGTTAACAGCGGTTAACTTTGTAGCAACCATCCTTAAGATGCGTGCTCCAGGCATGACTATGATGAAAATGCCTGTATTCACTTGGACAACGTTTTGTGCCAACGTAATTGCCTTGGTTATCTTCCCTATCTTGACCATTGCTATTGCGCAACTAACATTAGACCGCTACCTGGACTTCAACTTCTTTACCAACGACGACGGTGGTAATCAGATGATGTGGGTTAACCTTATCTGGGCATGGGGTCACCCTGAAGTATACTTCTTAGTATTACCTGCATTCGGTATGATCTCAGAAGTAACAGCGACTTTCTCTCGTAAGAGACTATTCGGTTATGCCTCTCTAGTATGGGCAACCGTTGTTATCATGCTGTTATCCTTCCTAGTATGGTTGCATCACTTCTTTACAATGGGATCTGGCGCAAGTGTTAACGCCTTCTTCGGTATCATGACCATGATCATAGGTATTCCGACAGGTGTTAAACTCTACAACTGGATCTTTACCATGTACAAGGGCCGCGTGGAGCTAACGGCTTCTATGTGGTGGGTAATTGCCATGCTGATTACCTTTACCATTGGTGGTATGACAGGGGTAATGTTGTCTATTCCTGCCAATGACTTTGTTCTACATAACAGTATGTTCGTACCTGCTCACTTCCATAACGTAATTATTGGTGGTGCCGTGTATGGTTACTTTGCTGGTTTCACTTACTGGTTCCCTAAAGCAACTGGTGTGAAATTGAATGAAACCTTAGGTAAATGGTCTGTAGCTTTGTGGTTCTTCGGTTACTTCTTCGCTTGGTTACCGCTTTACTACACAGGTTTCGACGGTATGACACGTCGTCTACAGTACGTTGACAACCCAGAGTGGCAATTCAGTATGAACATCGCTCTGATTGGTGTTGCTTTAATTGCGCTAGGTATTGGTACTCAAGTAGCAAACATCGCTTGGAGTTTGTACAAGCGCAATGAGCCTGGTTACAAAGACGAAACGGGTGACCCATGGGATGGTCATACTCTTGAGTGGTACACAAGTTCGCCTCCGCAGTTCTATAACTTTGGTGAAGTCCCTCACATTGATGACCGTGATCCGCTGTTAGACATGAAACAAAAAGGTGCGGCTTATAAGCGTCCAGAGAAATACGAGCGTATCCATATGCCGAAAAACTCTTGGGCAGGTCCAGTCATTGGCTTACTAACTTTACCAATGGGCTTTGGTTTCGTATGGCACATTTGGTGGATGGTCATTGCATCTGTTGTTGCTATCTTTGCTTGTTGGATCAAACTAAACTTCGAGCGCAACAAGGATTACTATGTTGAAGTGCCTGAAGTTGAAGAGATTGAGTCTAAGTTCTTGAAGAGCAACGAAGGTCGTAGCTACTACTTTGAGAAGTTCGCTAAGCACTATAAAAAGTGGACGCCATCTAAGTAAGAGCAAGGTTGTTACTAAGTATTCAGTGAACCATAGCGGCAATACCTAAAGTTAGGTATTGCCCTAGAAATTAAAATGTTTGGAATATACATATGACTGCATTAACGAACGATCATGACATTCATGAACATGATGATCACCACCACCATGAGGCTGAGGCGGCTGATCGCTACATGTTTGGTTTCTGGTTATACATAATCAGTGACTGTTTGTTGTTCTGTACCTTATTCGCAACCTATGCGGTAATGAGCCAGAACTTTGCAAACCAAATTACCCCACATGAACTTTTTGACTTGGGTTTTGTAGCGGTTGAAACGACCTTGCTACTATTCAGTAGTTTTACCTTTGGTATGGCTATGTTGGGCGCAAATGAAGAGAATATGGCGAAAACCAAAGGTTGGTTAATGGTAACCGCTTTGCTTGGCCTGGGTTTCTTGGGAATGGAAATATACGAATTTGTCCATTTCAGCCATGAAGGTGCCACGCCGCAAACGAGTGGTTACTGGACGGCATTTTATAGCCTTGTAGCAACTCACGGTCTTCACGTTACTGCCGGTTTGATTTGGATGTTTATCCTGTTCATTCACTTTAAGCGTGATGGTTTTTCTCATGAGAACAAAATCAGACTGTCTTGCCTAAGTTTGTTCTGGCATTTCCTAGATATTATTTGGATTTGTGTATTCAGCTTCGTTTATTTGAGAGGTGCAATGTAATGTCATCTGAAACAGGTCATGGTGGTCAAGCGCACGGTAGCGTTAAAGAATACGTTACAGGCTTGATCCTATCTATTATCTTAACGGTTATTCCTTTCTACCTAGTTATGTCTGGTGTAGCAAGCGATACACTAACTGTGGTTGCTATTGTTATTGCTGCTGTTGCTCAGGTGCTTGTGCAAATGGTTTTCTTTTTGCACATGAATGGCTCATCAGAGCAAACTTGGTTAACAGCATCTGCTGTTTACACAGTACTGATTATGCTTTTGGTTGTGATTGGCTCACTTTGGATTTTTGAGCATCTTAATCACAACATGCTTATGGGTCATTAATAACCTAGTCGAGAAAATTATGCTTAAAGACTATGTTTCGCTGACCAAGCCAGGCATTATCTTCGGAAATCTTATAGCCGCTGCAAGCGGCTTTTTCCTTGCAGCAAAAGGGGATATTGATCTCTTTTTGTTGCTAATTGTCCTAGTAGGCACGGCTTGTATTGTGGCTGCTGGTTGTATTGTGAATAATTATGTCGATCGCGACATTGACCTGAAAATGAGCCGCACCAAGAATCGTGCTCTCGCTCAAGGTAGAATCAGTGTTTCTTCTGCTTTGTCTCTAGCTTTTGTTCTAGGGGCGGTTGGTTTTCTTCTTCTCTACCTCTATGCCACTTTTTATGCCGTACTTTTTGGTGTTATTGGCATACTCGTGTATGTGGGTTTTTATACGTTAAAGTATAAACGTAATTCAGTATATGGCACCTTGGTCGGCAGTCTATCTGGTGCTTGTCCTCCTGTAATGGGCTACGTTAGTGTGACTAATAGCTTCGATGCTGGAGCCGCAATATTGCTGTTAACCTTTTGCTTTTGGCAAATTCCTCACTCATATGCCATTGCCATTTGTCGTTTCGAGGACTACAAAGCGGCAAATATTCCAGTCTTGCCTGTGAAATATGGTGTTAAGGCTGCGCAATATCATATGTATGTGTACATTTTAGCCTTTGCCGTTGCTGCTTTGTTATTAGTAGAAAGAGGGTACGTCGGCAATATTTATGCACTGGTCGTTAGTGCTATGAGTCTATATTGGATCTATTTAGTGAAAGTAGGCTATAAAGCTGAAAGTGAACAAGTCTGGGGAAGAAAGTTGTTCGTATTTTCTATTCTTATGATTACCGTTTTTAGCGTGCTCATTTCAGTTGATTATGTCAATGCCGCGCCAAGCGTGACCTTGTTGACAGGCTATTAGGAAGGTTTGTATGAATGAGTCTCGATTGCTGAAAATGTCCGTGATTGGTGCCATCCTGTTGTCAGTTGTGATCATTGTACTGTATGTCACTACTACGACTGTACCAATCGGTGAGAAGTATCGCCCGATTGAAGAATTGGGTGGCCCTTTTACTTTAGAAACCAAAAACGGACCTTTCTCATTGTCAGACATTGAAGGCAAAGTAGGGGTTGTATACTTTGGTTTTTTGAGTTGTACAGAAGCGTGTCCCGCATCGATTGGTGTGGTGCAAGCGGCTTATAAGCAGCTTACTCCAGAGGAAAGAGATAAGGTTCAATTTTTATTTGTTAGCGTTGATCCAGAGCGTGACTCTTTAGAAGATCTATACGATTTTGGTGAATATTACGATAATGATTTACTGGCTTTGACTGGAAGCCAAGAAGAAATCGATAAAGTTACCTCAGATTATGGCGTGTTCTTTGAGCTACAAGACCTAGAAGGCTCTGCACTTGGCTATACGGTTGATCACTCATCACGCTTTTACATGATTGATAAACACGGCGAACTGTTTACAACTATGAGTCACAGTACCACTCCAAGTGAGTTAGCTGCTCGAATTAAGCAGTTAATGGGTTCAAGCCAGTTTGCATCTTAAGTGCCAATATTTTTTGATTAGGGTAGCCAAGCCATGGGAAATTTGATTTTTGTTCCTCTCGTTACAGCAATGTTGGGGTTATCAACGGCAGCTTTTGCTGAAACTAAAATGATTGAAATTGTTGATGAACATAATATTCAACAATGTCGACAACCCTTGCTTGCCATTGCAGATGAGATAATCGACAAGAAAGAACATAGATTATATGTAGATCAGCCTAAAAGTCATGCTGACAAATACCCTTTTACAGTAATAGGAGTCATTACCTATAACGATCAAGACTCTCAAGTTGTTTTCAACGCATCACCTATGGTTAACGGTGAATGTGAAGTGTCTTATCAAGAGGTTTTTGCATTACCAGAAACCTGTCTGGCCGTGCGTGAGCAGGTGTTTAAAAAGTGGGAATATGTTGGAAGATTAAGTGATGACAGCTTCTTTTTACGACATAAAGAGCGCTTAACTCGTAATGCAACCTTGACCAGCATTAAGTCTGGATCTGAGTGTCTAGTCACTCGCCGTCACAGTGGAATTTAAGGACTGTATATGAAAAAACGAGTTTCAGCACTGGCCGTCGCTTTAGTAAGCTCAATTGCCGTGTCTGCTGAGTTAGAAATTAGCCGAACGAATCTTAAGGCTAATGTACCTGGCAGTGATAATACCGCTGCCTATATGTTGGTTGAAAATACATCGAACAAAGATGTGCGTATTATTGGGGCTCAGTCCGATGTGGCAGAGTTTACCGAGCTACATACTCATACGATGGACGGCGATCGAATGATGATGCGCCACATTGAGCATTTAGACATTGATTCAGGAGAGTCTGTTCGCTTTGCTCCGAATGGTTACCATGTGATGCTTATTAATTTAAAGCAGCGCCTTAAGCATGGTGAGCAAGCGACTATTACCTTCCAATATGATGACGGCACATCACAGGATGTTCCCTTCGACATCATTGACCCAAGAAAGCTGAGTAAATAACTCAGCTCTCTTCATTTTGAAGTTTAGCAATACGCTCCATGACCAACTGCTTTGTTACCACGCCGTGAATAACACCGGCAATCTCACCATTTGGGGCAATTAAGTAAGTTGTAGGTAGGACACTGGGTAAGGCAACTGGGAGTTTGGTTGCTGAAGGGGTAGTGAGAATAGGGAATTCAATGTTATACTTGTCGATCAAATCCTTAATTTGTGGGTCAGTTAGGCTGTCATAACTGATACCAAAAATTCGTAACTCAGTACTATGAGAAAGCTCATTTAATTCTGGCAGTTCTTCTAAACATGGCTTACACCACTCTGCAAAGTAATTGATTAGTGTCCATTGCTCACTCTGCCAGTGATGCTTTTGATCATCTACCGTTGTAAAGCTCGGGTTGTTTTTCAGGTTTAATACAACCAAGAGTACAATCGCAGGCAACATGGCACAGGCAAACAATTTAATCACGAGAGATTTATTTTTCAGTAACATATTCAGACACTCAAAACGGTCGCAAAAAACTCAAAGAAAGGGTTGCCCCCACCATGGTGAGGGCATAATAGCTAGGCGAACAGCGATGAGCAAGGCTTACTAAAAAAGTGTTAATTTGTTTCACAGACTCGATAGCAGCTTGGTGTTCTTGGGCACACAGCACCTCTTGAACAGATTGTACGAGCTTCGTTTGCTATGCCTCTTTCCACCCAATTAATGTTTAGAATTCTTGCAACACTTAGGAGCTCTTTTTGAATTTTTCTCGGAATCTGAGCCGACCCTCCTTTGCTTACACAGGCTTGTTTTAATTCTTCTGCAAGGCTTATTGCATCCCCACCTTGTGCTTCAATGGCAGGGTTTAAATCAATGCCGGAGCAAAGCACGTGCTGGTGATTAGCAAGATCCGATACCTTAATTGATTCGCAAGCGTAAATTCTTGGCTGATCTCCCACATTGAGTATGGATATTTGTGAGGAAGTACCTTCCATAGGAGTGTTAATCATACGAAATACCGCCCAATGCTGGCATGGGTCTTCAACTAGGCGCATATTCCCCCAGGGAAGTGGAATACCATTGCCCCGATAAACCGCTTTAAGTTTACCTGGTGCATAGGCGTCAAAGTAATGCCAATGAGGGTAAGGGGATACGGCGGTCATGCGGCGCATGGCAACAGAAGGAGACACTCCAGCCATTTGACAGGTGTCTATCTCATAACCACGGCGATCTAACATTTGTCTAAATGGTACTTTGGGGCACAGTAGGGCACCGGCAAAGAAGCTGCATTCAAAATCACGCCAAGCTTTTAAAATATCTTGAGCGTCCATGCCCGAACCCTGTATTGGTTGGCTTCTTTCTTGTAAAGGGGTGATTTCATCACGCCCTGTTACTAATACATTTCGCATTCCGTCTTTGTCGTGTAATACACAATGTCCAATGTGGACGGCCAAATTATACTTCAATCGAATGGGTTGGTTTTCCATGATTTTATTGATGTAAATGGTATGTGGAGGCTCGAAGAAAGAAGTCACAACGTGATGTGGCTCTAACTGCATGCTCTCTCGAACCGTTTTTGGAGTACGACTAAACCATTTGATTTGTATGCCGTGCTGTTTAGTAATGGCGAATAACTCTTCCAAACTCAAGGGTAATCTTTTTTGGCCAATTTCTTCTGCCGCTCTTTCTAAATCGGGGAAATGATTCTGATGATGTTCTTGATGGGCGCGAATTAATAGATGTGCAAACTGACGGCCGCTAGTGCCTGTTTGGGACAAAATTTCTGGGATGGCAATTTGTAAAATTTCATTTGAAAACAAAAAGTTAGGTTCTAAAGCCATGCCATTGATGCCACCGCTTGCGCCTTTGTTAGGGGTAATGGCTTGCTGTTCAGGAATATCATCTAAAAACCAAGCGACTTCTTTTTGAAACACCTCGGCGATCACTTCTAACACTTCTTCACTTGGTACCCGTTTGCCTCGCTCAATCATGGATAAATAAGACACTGAAGGGGCGTAATCTGGTGCCAACTTGATACAGCGGGCAGACAAATCCTCCATTGTTAAACGGTTACTTTTTCTAAGGTTGCGAATTTTTGTGCCCAAAAAATGGGCTTTACGAGACAAACTATTTTTATTTTTCATTTTTGTAAAATTTACACTGTGTAATTTTTATTGTGAAATTTTAATTTAGTTTCACATAGACTAAAAATCAAGCAACACATCTTGCTTACTGACATTAACAATAAGAACAACGCCATAAAGGATAATTTAGATGAATATGCCCCTACACAAAAACAGCAGCATCAATGAAGGGTTTATTAGCTTCATCAATGAAGAAGTTTTGCCTTTGCACAACTTAAATCCAGACGCTTTCTGGCGTGACTTTGAGTGCTTAGTGGCTGATTTGGCCCCTAGAAACCGTGAACTATTGGCCACAAGAAATCGATTGCAACAGCAAATTGATGAGTGGCATCAGACCAATCAATCCCAGCCTTTGGACATTTCTAATTATGAAGCCTTCTTGCGTGAGATTGGCTACTTGGTGGATGAGGGAGAAGATTTCCAAGTAGAGACCACAAATGTTGATGCAGAAATTGCTACCATGGCAGGACCTCAGCTTGTGGTGCCATTAAAGAATGCGCGTTTTGCTTTAAATGCAGCGAATGCGCGTTGGGGAAGCTTATATGATGCACTATACGGTACGGATGCGCTGGCTCATGAAGAAACGGATGAACAAGATGTAAACGGTCGCAAAAACCGTGTCGTTGAGCAGAGTAAAGCCTTGCTGGATGATATTTTTCCATTAGACCGAGGCTCTCATAAGGAAGTGACCAGCTATGTGGTTTACTACCATCACCTCTTAGCATTTTTTAAAGATGGCTCGAAAGCGGGTTTACAGCATCCTCAACAGTTGGTTGCTGTAAACGGACAACGCAGTGAGCCAGAATCTATATTGTTAAAAAACAATGGCTTGCATGTAGAAATTCAATTTGACCGTAATGGGCCAAATGGCTCAAGAGATCAAGCTTGTATTAATGACATTATTATTGAGTCAGCCTTAAGCACCATTATGGATTGTGAGGATTCGGTTGCCGCAGTCGACGCGCAAGACAAAATCGACGTGTACCGTAACTGGTTGGGGCTAACTCTTGGTAATTTAACTGCACAATTTAATAAGCAAGGTCAGCAGATAACTCGCCGTTTACAAAAAGATCGCATCTTCACTGACTTAGATGGCCAACCCTACGTACTTCACGGACGCTCTTTATTGCTTATTCGCAATGTGGGTCATTTGATGGAAACAGATTTAATGCAGGATGCAAATGGACAATTTGCTCCAGAGGGAATTGTGGATGCCGTCGTAACCAGTTTGATTGCCGCGTTGGATCTACAGGGTAAGGGGGCGTTAACCAATAGCCGAACAGCGAGTATTTATATTGTTAAGCCTAAAATGCATGGCCCAGATGAAGTCGCTTTTAGCTGTGAACTGTTTTCACGTGTTGAACAGCTTTTGGGTCTTGCTGAGAACACAATAAAAATTGGCATCATGGATGAAGAGCGTCGAACCACACTGAACTTAAAAGAGTGCATCCGTAGAGCGAAGAGTAGAGTGGTGTTTATTAATACTGGTTTTCTTGATCGCACCGGCGATGAAATTCATACCAGCATGCACTGTGGTGCTTTTTTACCTAAGGCGCAAATTAAGCAGCAAGCTTGGATAAAAGCTTATGAAAATCGCAATGTTGAGATAGGTCTTAAATGCGGTTTATCTGGCAGAGCACAGATTGGTAAAGGCATGTGGGCCATGCCTGATGAAATGGCTGCCATGATGGAAGAAAAGCTTAGCCACCCTAAATCCGGAGCGAATACCGCTTGGGTTCCCTCTCCTACTGCTGCCACGTTACATGCGCTTCATTACCATAAGGTTGATGTGTTTAGTGAGCAGCAAAGAGTGCTAACTCGTCCTGAGGCCAAGCTACATGACTTACTTAGTATTCCTGTGATTCCTAATACACTGCGATTGTCTGACTCCGTGATCAACAAAGAGATCGACAATAACGTACAAGGCATTTTGGGCTACGTTGTGCGCTGGATTGATGCCGGCATAGGTTGCTCAAAAGTCCCTGATATCAACCATGTCGGCCTTATGGAGGACAGGGCAACACTACGTATTTCGAGCCAGCACCTTGCCAACTGGTTGCTACATGGTGTGTGTAATCCGCAGCAAGTAGAAGCGGCTATGGAGCGCATGGCCAAGGTCGTAGATGAGCAGAATGCAGACATCAAAGGCTATATCAGCATGTCAGACAAACTTTTTGAAAGCCGTGCTTACCAAGCCGCTCATGACCTTATTTTCAAGGGTGTTGAGCAAGTAAACGGCTACACCGAACCTCTATTGCATGCCCATCGATTGATGGCCAAGCAAGAGCAATAAGCATACTAGGTATGCATTCCAAGCATGACTAAAAACGTAGAAGGCTTATGCCATTCATTCTTAAAAAAGGATAAAAGCGATGACAACTTATAACAATAAAATCCAACAAGCCGCTGCGACTGTGAGTCAACAAGGTCCCACTTGGGCAGCGATGAATCCTGAACACATTGCGCGTATGCAACTACAGAACCGTTTTCAAAGTGGTTTAGATATTGCCAAATACACCGCCAAAATAATGCGTGAAGACATGGCTAAGTATGACAATAATCCTGCACAGTACACCCAGTCTCTAGGTTGCTGGCATGGATTTATTGGTCAGCAAAAGATGATATCTATTAAGAAGCATTTTGGTAGTACGCGTAGCCGATACTTATACCTATCAGGCTGGATGGTAGCTGCCATGCGCTCTGAATTCGGGCCATTACCGGACCAATCTATGCATGAGAAAACGTCTGTTCCTGCATTGATTGAAGAACTGTATACCTTCTTAAAGCAAGCAGATGCTCGTGAGTTACAACATCTATTTAAAGAGCTTGATGATGCGACAAGCGCTGGCGATGAGCTGAAAGCTCAAGCTGCGCGAGATAAAATTGATCATTTCGAGAGCCATGTTGTACCTATTGTTGCAGACATTGATGCCGGGTTTGGTAATGAAGAAGCGACCTATTTATTGGCGAAAAAAATGATTGAAGCAGGAGCTTGCTGTATACAGATTGAAAATCAGGTGTCTGATGCAAAACAATGTGGTCACCAAGATGGCAAGGTTACGGTTCCCCATGAAGATTTCTTGGCAAAAATTAATGCGGTTCGATACGCCTTCATGGAACTGGGTGTTGAAGACGGTGTGATTGTTGCTCGTACAGACTCTTTAGGTGCTGGTTTGACTCAAAAAATACCTGTTTCACAAACCCCTGGAGATCTTGCTGATCAATATAATGCCTTTATTGATGGTGAAGAGGTGACGGATTTAGAAAGTATTGAGTCAGGTGATATGTTGATAAAACAAGGAAGTCGTCTCATTAAGCCAACGCGCTTACCAAATGGGTTAGTACGTTTTAAACCCAATACGGGGGGCGATCGAGTGGTATTAGATTGTATTACCTCGTTACAAAATGGCGCAGATCTGCTTTGGATAGAAACGGAAAAGCCTCATATTGGCCAAATTGCAGGCTTAGTGAATCGTATTCGTGAGGTTATGCCGAATGCCAAGCTGGTATATAACAACAGCCCTTCCTTTAACTGGACGTTAAACTTTAGGCAGCAAGTATTTGACGCATGGAGTGAAGAGGGTCGTGATCTGACTTCATACAATAGAGAGCAGCTTATGTCGGTTCAGTATGATACTACCGAACTGGCACAAGAGGCGGATAAGCGAATTCAGGCTTTCCAAAAGGAGGCTGCTGAACAAGCGGGTATATTCCATCATTTGATAACGTTGCCGACTTATCATACCGCAGCATTATCAACAGATAATCTAGCGAAAGATTACTTTGGTGATAAAGGTATGCTGGCTTATGTACAGGAAGTACAGAGAAAAGAAATTCGCCAAGGGCTAGCCTGTGTTAAGCACCAAGATATGTCAGGCTCGAACATTGGCGACGATCATAAAGAGTATTTTTCAGGCTCTAATGCCCTTAAGGCATCTGGGAAAGATAATACAATGAACCAGTTTGCTGCGTTGTAGCAGTCAATAAAATTCCCTTTTTTAGGCCGGCAATACCGCTATTTTGTCGGCCTTTTTTATTTAGATTCGAAAATATTACTCTATCTTATCTTTCCTGCTTGTTCGTTTGTTTCATCCGTATACAATGTGAATTACAAAGGACTGTGTCCTGTTTTTTTGAATGTTAAAAGAAAGGTTCTCTTTTCTATCATGCATCGTGCGGCTTATCGAAATCATCTTGTTAAATTATCCATTATCAGCTTAGTTAATATGTTGTTATTACTCGCTGTTGTGGTTTGGCAAATGCAAAATACTGTTTATAACGAGCGTAAAAGAATGGTTCAATCTCAAGTAGAAAGTGCCGTAAACTTAGCAAATTATAAGTATCAGCAGGCGTTGCATGGCGAGATAACTCAGGCAGAAGCTAGGGAACAATTAGTGCGAACCTTGAAGGCGTTGCGCTATCAAAAAAATGGCTATTTTTGGGTGTTAAACCAGCAAGGTAAAGTAATTATGCACCCTAACTCTAAATGGGAAACGACACTCTCAGTCATTGACTTGAAAGATCAAAATGGCCGCTTCTTTGTCAGAGATATTATTAAAGCGTCTGAACTAGGTGGGTTTGTTTCTTATAATTGGGGAAGCTCTGAAACTAATCAAATGCCGGATCGAGGAGGCTACGCAAAAGCTTTTGCTCCATGGCAATTGGTCATAGTATCCAGCGCGAATTTAGACGATTTAAATGCAGCAGTGTTAGACCATTTTACCTTTAGTTTTTTCTCTCTTGTTGTGCTTTTTTTAGCTGGTATGTATGTTTCGCTGCGGATGTCGAAAAAATATTTAAAAGCCTTTCGTTATAAAGCGGTTTCTGATGGTTTAACAAAACTCTATTCCAGAGACTATATGGATGAAATGGGAGATCAATTTTTTCAATCTAGTGCAAATGGTGATTTTTCTATCGTATTTCTTGATATCGACTTTTTTAAAGATATTAACGATAAATATGGCCATAAATATGGTGATATCGTGTTGGAAGAAGTGAGTACCATCATAAAAAGTGAATTACTCCCTCATAAAGAAGTTTTTCGTTATGGGGGGGAAGAAATTGTCGCGCTTTTGCAAGTGGGAGAAGGTGAAGCAGTAAGCCTGGCTGAGAAGGTAAGGCTGTCAGTGGCAGCGCATAACTTTGAGCAGATTAATGGGCATGATGTGAAGATTACTATCAGTGCCGGTATTGCAAGCAAGCAAGCTGACGAAGACTTTTCTGATGTATTAAAACGAGCGGATTCCTGTTTATATGTGGCTAAGGCAAGAGGTAGAAATACGACTGTAACTGGCAGCAATATCAGAAAGTCTGCGAGAGATTAAGAGATAATAGGAAGCGTTATTAGCCTTTTATTACCAGGTTTCTACCTAATTTTTTTCCTTCATATAAGGCTATGTCAGCTCGTTGGATGATACTGTTTTCATCATAATCATGACTATCAAATGTCGATACGCCAGCGGTTATTGTTAAGCTAATTTTCTCATCGCTGAAAGTACGCTGCTCGATGTCTTGTCTAAGCTGCTCAGCAACTTTCACCGCAGATAAAAGTGCCGTTCTTGGTAACAATACAATAAACTCTTCCCCGCCAAAGCGCCCGATACTATCTGTAATACGAAGAGACTTAGAAAGCGTGTCGGCAATTTCAATTAAGCATTGGTCACCAATTTTATGACCATAGGTGTCATTGATATTTTTAAAAAAATCAATATCAATCAGTATGATACAAATATCGCTTCGGTTAACTAACGCTCTTTGAAAATCTTTGGCTAAGATTTGGTTAAAGCCTCGTCGGTTCAGCACACTAGTGAGAGGGTCTAAAATGCTCTCTTGCTGTAGTTTTTGTGTGAAATGCTTATGTCTAGTAAGAAATACTTGGCCAAAAAACGTGCTGAATAATATTGCTACCATTAACCAGATCCCTCTCGGAATGGACTTTTCACTGGTGTAAATGTCGTTAGTTAAGTCTTGTATATTCTCACCATACAGAGTGCATAAGAAAACACCAATTGTCAGAGTTATTCCTGCAGAAATAGATTCTATCCGTCCACCTAATAAAGCAGCTAAAATCGGATAAAGAGGCAAAAGGCTCGTGAACTGGCTATTGACCCCTCCAGAGAGAAGAATAGAGGGAGTAATGGCTATAATAGAACAGGAGAGCAGTAAGGTTACTTCATATTTAGGGTGCTTTTCTGAACGAATAAAGAAGTACACACCTAAAAACATTAGGAAATTTGCAATGTTTTGAAAAGTAAAATACCAAGGAAGGGAAACAAAGATAGGTCGAATAATACAGGTTGTTGCTAGTAGAACTAGAATGAAAGAAGTAATACGTAAGGTCAGTTTATGATTCAGTTGCTTACTACTATCGATTTGTGACCTTTTCACTTCAGCTTTATTCCCATATCTACAGCAGTATAAGAAAATGTTGCAGATATGGGAAGTGATGTGAAATGTGTAGGTCTATTTAGTAATTAACTTTTCATAAGTGCTTTCTGGTTGAATTTATCATTTACCCATAACGCGGCAAGGATGATGGCTGCACCTATAGTGAGGCGTAATACATCGGCATCTCTATTCCAAAATACGAGATTGACTATAATCCCTGCAGGAATTAAAAGGTTGTTGGCGACGGCTAGAGTACCCACATTTACTAAAGTTGCGCCTTTATTCCAAGCAAAATATCCCAATCCAGAGGCTACGACCCCTAAGTAAACGAGAATAGACCACTGTAAGTGAGTGGTAGGAAGCTTGTCGGTATTTCCTAACAGTAAAAAACATGGGATCACTACGCTCAAGGCACCAATGAAAAACCAGCCAAATACGGTTCTTTGAGGTAAGTTCGGGTTTTCTTTGGCGATAATGCGTTTATAGCCTACTTGACCGACGGCAAAACAGATATTTGCTCCTTGAACAATCAATAGCCCCTTAATAAAGCCATCATCAATACCTTGATAACGAATGGCTACCGCACCAATAACAGCTAATAAAGCACTTATTATAAAGCCAATGTTCAGCCTACGATCAAGAATGTCATTGAATAGGGTGATGTAGATAGGGGTCATCACGGTAAACAGTAGAACTTCTGGTACCGATAAATACAAGAATGACTGATAGTAGAAACCGTACATAATGCCGAGTTGAAAAGCACCGCAGACCATTAATTGAAACGCCGTTCTCCTGCTAACTTGCTTAAACTTTAAAAAGGGCAGAAAAACGAATGTGGCCAGTGCAACACGCATCAATACAGAAAACCAAGCATCAACCTGACCTGCTAAATACACGCCAATTAGACTAAAGGAAAAAGCCCACAACAAGGTGACGGCTAATAATATGTACATGAAAATCGTTCCTATTTAAAAGTTGGCGTTATTCTAACTGCTTAATAAAAATTGGTAAATTAGTTTACCTAAAAATATTTATAGGTTTACTAATGTTGTTCTTGCTAGATTTTAATCTAGTGGTGGGCTCGTATTGGCATTAATTTTCTGTAAAATGCGCAGCTTTCACTGTTCTCTTAAGGGCCAAACATGACAGAAGAAGACATTTATTTATTTGAACAAAAGGCCATTCAGTTTTTACAAGATGAGTGTCACTCTTTTGATGACGCCCATGACTTGACTCATATACGTAGAGTGGTGAGCACGGCTAAACAGTTGGCCCAAGAGGAGCAAGCTGTATTGGCTGTTGTGATTCCAGCGGCTTGGTTACACGATTGTGTGTCTCTGCCTAAAAATCATCCAGATCGCGAGTTTGCTTCAAAATACGCGGCAGACAGGGCCGTTGATTTTCTTACTCAAATCAAATACTCACAAGGTTTACTTGCGGGGATTCATCACGCCATCGTGAGTCATAGCTATAGTGCGAACTGCTCGCCGCAAACCTTGGAAGCTAAGATTGTCCAAGACGCAGATCGATTAGATGCACTAGGGGCAATTGGGATCGCCCGCTGTATCCAGGTAAGTGCGTCTTTAAATAGGTCGCTTTACGCTTCAGACGATGCCTTTTGTGAGCAACGAGAGCCAGATGATAAGTGCTATACGATAGACCATTTCTACAGCAAACTGTTTAACATCACAGACAGTTTGAATACAACCTCTGCACGCCTTGAAGGCCAGAAGCGAGAGCGAGTCATGCGAGACTTTTTAGCGGCACTGAAAACCGAGCTTTAGCCCACAATCGCCGCGGATTTAATTTGAGCTATCACATGCATGCCAGTGGTTAAACTGAGCTGATGTACCGAGAATCGGGTGACCTGAGCAAATAATTCCGCGTCTCCTACTTTTAGAGTGAGTATCATGCTGGCAATATCCATAGGATGTGCCTGAATGTGGGTAATTTGAGCTGATAACTGGTTAATAATGCTGGATTCTGGATCTTTATGTAGGCTGATGCTGATATCTTTGGCTGGCAGTCTTAGGCGGACTTCATCTCCCATTTTTTGCTCCCCAGCTTTAAACACAATAGGCTGGCCGGCAATGCTAATGCCGCACAATCCCCAGTGTTCATCCTGATAGTCTATTCGTGAGCGTATGAGTGCGCTGGTATTCTGATATTGGTCATAATGATTGAGTTTTGCGAGCACGCTACCAGTGTCACCTTGCTCAATTAATACTCCTTGTTCTAATAAGCAGATTTGGTCTGCTAACCGACAAACTTCATCTAATGAGTGGGTGACATATAAAATTGGCAGTTGAGTGTGATGACATAACGCTTCTAAGTAAGGCATGATTTCCTGCTTAAGCTTGTCATCAAGTGCCGACAGCGGTTCGTCAAGCAGCAGTAATTCGGGCTGAATGAGTAGACTTCTAGCCAAGGCGACTCTTTGGCGTTCACCACCGGATAATTGTTTTGGCGCTTGTTGAAGCAAATTCCCGATTTTCAACAGAGAGATAATACCAGAGTATTGTTGGCTGTCTGTTGGTTTTGGGGCGCGTTTCATGGCAAATTTTAGGTTGTCCGCAACGCTTAGGTGCTCAAATAAACTGGCTTCTTGAAAAACATACCCGACCGGCCGTTTATGTGGGGCGACTCTGGTATTGGAGCCGAGCCAAGTTGTATCTCTAAATTGAATTCTTCCAGTGACCTCTTTGTCCAAACCAGCAATGGCTCTCAATAGGCTGGTTTTCCCTGAGCCAGAAGAGCCAAATAAGGCCGTGACACCCGGTTGAGTTAAGCTTATTTTAGTGCGTAGCTCAAAGGTAGAATTCGCATATTTTCTGTGTACATCGATTTCTAAAGAAAAGTCTTGGCTCATAAGATGCTGCTACCTTTTGTCTTCTGTCCCTCTTTTACTCGAATAGAGTAGAGCAGGCTTAAAGCGACAAATGAAAACGCCACCATTATGAATGAAAGTGCATGAGCCTGATGGTATTCAAAAGCCTCAACGTGTTCATAAATTTTTACAGAAATGACACTGGTTTCGCCATTGATATTCCCACCTATCATTAACACCACACCAAACTCTCCAACAGTATGGGCGAAGCCTAATACCGCTGCGGATAAGTAACCTTTTTTTGCGAGAGGAAGCACGAGATTAATAAAGCAATCAAATGGACTGGCCCGTAATGTTGCAGCGGCTTCTAGGTAACGCTCATCAATATTACTGAAAGCCTGTGTTAATGGTTGCACGACAAACGGCAGTGAGTACAACATAGAAGCAATGACTAGACCTGTAAAGCTAAAAGGCAGTGGCGCAATGCCTAGGCTAGCCAAGCTACTACCAATGAAGCTGTTAGGGCCTAAATAAATGAGTAAGTAAAAGCCTAACACCGTGGGGGGGAGCACAAGAGGCATGGCGACAATCGCGTTAATTGGCCCTTTTAGGCGTGAGGGCGTTCGGCTTAGCCACCACGCAAGAGGCGTGCAAAATACAATCAGTAGTAGAGTAACAAGGCTGGCAAGCTTGAGTGTTAACCATATGGCCGATAAATCTTCTGAGTTTAAAGACACGCTTACTCTCCGTACAAAGGCTATTTTGAAGCATAGCCAAACTCACTAATGGCTTGTTGTATTTTAGGTTGTTGAATGAAAGCAAATAACTCTCGAACAGCTTGTTGGTGCTGGCTACTGTTAAGGATTACGGCCGTTTGCTGAACTTTATCATATAAGGCTTGGGGCAAGATTAACATGTTTATACCAAGAGCAGTGCGCTGCTGTTCGACAGATAAAGCTTGCGAAAGGGCAACAAAGCCTGTTTGAGCGTTTTTTGTAAGAATAAAGTGCAGTGCTTGGGCTACATTTTCACCCAATACCAATTTTTTTTGATTAGGCTGCCACAGATCCAGTTTTGTCAGTAATTGCTGTGAAGCTTGCCCATAAGGCGCCAGCTTAGGATTGGCTATTGCTATGTGTTTAGACTGCTTAAGAAGGCTGGAAATATCTTGCTCTGGCAATATGCTCAAAATAGCTAGCTGGCCTGTTGCGTAGGTGAATAGGCTTTCCGATTGGGCTAACTGTTCTTTAATAAGGCGGGCACTGGTGTTGTAGTCAGCAGAAAAAAAAGCATCGTAGGGGGCACCGTGTTTTATTTGCGCGTAAAGTTTGCCGGTTGAAGCGAAAGATAACGATAGAGTGTGGTTAGACTGCTCTTCAAACGCTTGCTTAATGTATTGCATAGGCGTGATGAAATTGGAGGCTACGCCTACACGAATATCGGCCGCTAAAGCAACATGACTAAGACATAAACCTATAACTAAAGCGAGTGCGTTATTAAATAAGGTTTTGTTAAAATGCCAGAACTGCATGGTGAGATCAAAAGCGCTCATGCACTAGCGGGTGGCACTCGCTAGGCAATGAGTAAATAACAATCGCCCTTGTGAATACCAACGGTGGCCTTAGATAAATGTCTACCCTGGCATGGCCCTGTTATACAACTGCCATCTCTTGGTGAAAAGAGTGCCCCATGATGCTGGCACTTAAAGTAATCTCCACCTTCATCAAAGGCGCCAGCAGAGTTCCAGACCAGTGGTTTGTTTTGATGTGGACAAGTATTTTGGTAGGCGACAATCTCCCCTTCTTGTCGAGTAATTAAAAAATGATGCTTCTCAACTTGTAAGTCGAGAGCTCCGCCTTCAGGGAGGTCTTTTACGTTAGGAATAAGATGCTTGTTAAACACGTGATCACTACACTTTTATTTAGTTGTTATGCCAACGGATTGTGACTCTTTCTTATTTTTTTCTCAATTCATCAGAAGAATGAATTTGTAAGCTTAATGTAATAAATGCAAGGAAAGACTCTAAAGTGCAAACATGGCTGAGTCAAGATGGAGAAAGTGCGATACTCTCGCCTTGTCATTGAATGTCCATGCCAAGCTCATTATACTTTTAACTATGGTAAAAAAAACGACCTCCAAGCCCTCTCGAAAGCCTCCTTCTCGTCCGACTAAACGCCGTACTAAAAGCGTAAAATCCAGACGCAAAAAGTCGCTGTTTTCTCGTGTACTGGCCACCCTTATAAAATGGGGGGTGATCTGTGCTTTATTGCTAAGTATCCCATTTGGTATTTGGACTTGGTGGCTAAACAGTCAGGTAGTGGCTAAATTTGAAGGGCAAAAATGGCAGGTGCCTTCCGAAGTTTATAGTGCACCTATTGTGTTAACCAGTGGTTCTACATGGTCAAAAAAACAGCTGGAAGCCTTGCTACTTCAAGCGGGTTATCGATTCGGTAAAAACAGTCAAAAAGTGGGTTGGGCAGCTCGCAGCAGTACAAAAGTGAGTGCTTATTTGCGGTCTTATGCGGATCATTTGGGCTATCATCCGTCAGCAAGGCGGATTTTTTCCTTTGAGAATAATCGACTCGTCATTCAAAAGCTCACTGGGGAGCAAGTGGCGACTGCCCGTATCGAGCCCCAAAGAATTGGTTTTCTTTATGGTGGTAATACTGAGCAACGTCAGATTCTAAGATATGAAGAAATCCCATCCACCCTTACCGATATATTGATGGCCGTCGAAGATAGAGATTTCTATCAGCATTGGGGTATATCTCTGACGGGAATTGCTCGTGCTGTGTGGGTGAATTTTTCACAAGGGTCGCGTCGCCAAGGTGGCTCTACCTTGACGCAGCAACTTGTTAAAAATATGTATTTGAGTTCTGAACGAACTTATACCCGAAAAATTACAGAAATCATCATGAGCCTGCTGCTGGAGTATCATTACTCCAAAGAAGACATTCTCAGTGCTTATGTAAACGAGGTTTATCTTGCTCAAGTCGGTAATAATGGACTGCACGGCTTTGCTGCAGCGAGTCAGCATTTCTTTGGCCGCCCTCTCGACGAACTTAATATTGATGAATTTGCTCTACTTGTTGGTATGGTGAAAGGCCCCTCATTATATAACCCTCAACGCTCCCCGAAGCGCGCCTTGCAGCGTAGAAATACGGTTTTGGCTATTTTGAAAGACCAGCAAAGGTTAACTGAAAAAGACTACCAAACACTGACTAGAAGGCCAATTCGTTTGGCCGACAAACCAAGGTCTCGCTCTGTATATGGTGATTACCTAGATTTAGTGGCTATGCAACTCGCCAGAGATTTTGACGAAACGACTTTGGCGACTGAAAATTTGCGTATTTATACAGGGGTAGATATTCGTGCGCAAAATGCTGCTTATGAAGCGGTTCAGCGACAAGTAAAAACGCTCGTCAAAGGTGACAAAAAATTATCGGGGCTGCAGGCTGCAATGGTTGTCACAGACTCTCAAAATGGTCAGGTGAGGGCTGTGGTTGGCTCTAGTGGTCAATACTATACTGGCTTTAATCGCGCCCTAGGGGCAGTCCGTCCTATTGGTTCATTAGTTAAGCCACCCATCTATTTGGCGGCATTGGCAACAGGGCGATATACTTGGTGGTCACCTATTGAAGATAAACGTTTGCGTTTTAAAGTTGGTGCCGAAGTTTGGCAACCTGAAAACTATGACCGTAGAGTACACGGTGTCATCCCCATGTATGAAGCAATGGCTAAGTCATACAACCTGGCTACGGTAAATTTAGCTCATGAAATTGGTTTTGACCGAGTTGCTGATGCACTTCGAAGTTTAGGGGTAAAGCGTCCATTTACTATGCGGCCATCAACTACCCTTGGCGCCTTAGAACTGTCACCTTTTGAAGTAGCAAGATTGTATCAGCCTATCGCGTCTACAGGGCAAAGTAGTGAGCTTGGAGTCGTTCTTTCCGTGACGGATCAACAAGGCACACTGATCAAAAGATTTGAGCGTAAAGGCTCAACATCTTACACAGATGCATTGTTAGCTGTCACCCTTGATGGCATGACAAAAGCTCCTGAAATTGGTACTGCAAGAGCTGCGCAAAGGCAGTTCCCTGGACTGCGTTTTGCAGCTAAAACAGGAACCACTAATAACCAAAGAGATAGCTGGTATGTGGGTATCACGGGGGATCTTTCTAGCACTGTTTGGCTTGGCATGGACGACAACACGCCATTAAGTATTACCGGCAGCAGTGGCGCTCAGAAAGTCTGGATCGATTTTACCAAGCACCTGCCACAAGCTTCTATCAGTGAGGAGTTACCCGAAGGGGCATTTCATTTTAATGTGTTAAATGAGGAGTTTGAAATCGCAGCCCCCCGATGTGAGGGGCAAACACGTTTAGCCTTTATTCTGGGGACTCAGCCTCAAGAAAAAACATCCTGTTTATGGCCGTTTTAACTTTTAGCAGCTAGTAGGCGGGTGTAGAGCTCTCCCCATTGCCCTGTTACTGCTTGCCAACTGTGGTCATAACTCATGGCGTTCAGTTGGCGTTTTTGCCATTCCGCAGAATCGTCAAAACACGCCATACTACGACTTAAAGCATCGCATAGGTCAGCAACGGTTGCTTCATGGAAGACAAAACCATTGGGTTTGTTTGAGCCTTCAAAAACCGTATCGGCAAGCCCCCCAGTATGGCGAACTAAAGGTAAGGTGCCGTACTTTAGAGCATAAAGCTGAGTGAGCCCGCAGGGCTCAAATCGAGAAGGGATCAGCAAACAGTCTACACCTGCTTGCAAACGGTGAGAGAAGCTTTCGTCATAGCCTATTGTGATAGACACTTGTTCTGGGTATTGCTTTTGCAAATCAAGGTAGGCTTGTTCTAAATTGCCGTCTCCTGAGCCTAATAAAATAAAGCGCGCGCCTTTAGCTAGGCTTTCTGGTAAAGCTTGCAAAATTAGATCTAAGCCTTTTTGCTCTGTCAAGCGACTAACCACCCCATAAACGGGTTTATCCATAATGGCTGGCAAACCACATTCAGTTAATAGCGCGTGCTTATTGGCTTGCTTGTCTTGCAAGGTGTCAGGGCTGTAGTTTTTGGCTATATGAGCGTCATTTTCTGGCGACCACTCATCGTAGTCAACACCATTTAAAATGCCAGATAGCTTGCTTTCAAGGGCTCTTAATGTGCCATCTAAACCGTCACCATATTCAGGTGTTAAAATCTCATTGGCATAACTTGGGCTGACGGTTGTGATGGCATCTGCATACACTAACCCTGCTTTAAGAGCGGAAAAACGACCGTAAAATTCCATACCGTGCATGTTAAGCAAATGGTTGGATAGCTGTAAATCTGAAAATTGGCTCATTTCAAAGCTGCCGTTATAGCGTAAATTGTGTACTGTGGTGATCACAGGCACACTTTTGTTTTGCCAACTTTCTAAATAGGCAGCTGCAAACCCAGTTTGCCAGTCGTTTAGGTGCAATACATCAGCTTGCCAATTAGCAATGTTACTGTTTGTAATTAAGAGTGCAGTGACCCAAGAAAAAGCAGCAAAGCGTATGTGATTGTCAGGGTAGTCTAGTCCATTTTGATCAACATAAGGTCCAAAAGGGCGTTCGAATAACCCTTGGCATTGAACTAGCCATAAAGGCGTATCTGATTCTTTAATGCTGGTTTCAAGTAGTATCAAGTCCCCGTAACCAAAGGGGTTGCCAAGATTGACTCGCTTGTGAATTGGCCCAACTTTTTCCACTATGCCTTGATAAGCTGGCATGATTAAACGGACATCGTATCCTTGTTTACGCATGGCAATAGGAAGTGCGCCAGCAACATCGGCAAGGCCACCCGTTTTAATTAAGGGGTAAATTTCTGAAGCTGCAAAGAGTACTTTAATCATATTGTGATCTTATTCAGGTTGTGTTGTGATAGAAGTATACCTAAGTTAGGTTGTTGTTAGAGTGGGTAGTTATAAATATTTATAAGAAATCACCAGATAAGGGAGTACTATGGATCTTAATACAGCGTGCATGAAGACGTTATCTATTATTTTGGCTGGTGGTCGAGGTTCAAGGCTGAAGCAATTAACGGATAACCGCTCAAAGCCAGCCGTGCCAATTGCTGGTAAATACAAAATTATTGACTTTCCGCTTTCTAATTGTGTGAACTCAGGTATGAGACGCATTGCAGTTTTAACGCAGTACCGCTCACACACTCTTAATCAGCATGTTCAGCGGGGCTGGAATTTCTTACGTTCAGACTTCAATGAGTTTATTGAGCTGTGGCCAGCCCAGCAACAAACCGGAGGGGATTGGTATCAGGGAACCGCAGATGCGGTTTATCAAAATCTTAGTATGATTGAAGAGCTTGATAGTGAGTATATTCTCATTTTAGCTGGGGATCATGTTTATAAGCAAGATTACAGTCAAATGTTGAAAGAACACATTGACAGCGAAGCGGATGTTTCTGTTGCTTGTATTGAAGTGCCTGTGAAAGAAGCTGATCAATTTGGCATTATGCATGTTGATGAAGACGATAATATTATCGCTTTTGAGGAGAAGCCTGAGAACCCGCCTACATTGCCAAATAATCCTGAAATATCCCTTGCTAGTATGGGAATCTACATTTTCAATACACGCTTTCTCTGCGAAAGGCTACGGTCTGATGCGCAAGATAAAAACTCCAGTCATGACTTTGGTAAAGATCTAATTCCTTATTTTGTGGGGCGCTGTAAAGTTAAAGCCCATCATTTTTCCAAAAGTGCCATAAAGAACCCAAGCTATGATATGCCATACTGGCGTGATGTAGGGACTTTAACTGCTTATTGGGAGTCTAATATGGATTTAACGCGATTAATTCCAGAGTTGGATTTATACGATGAATCTTGGCCAATCCGAACGGCTCAGTACCAACGTCCCGCTGCAAAATTTAATTACAATTATGAAGAACGCATCGGAACTGCGCTAAACTCTGTAGTATCCGCAGGGTGTATCGTATCCGGTTCTACGGTTGAAAAATCGATTCTGTTTAACAATGTAAGGGTCAACTCTTATTCTAATGTGAATCGTTCTGTGATTTTGCCTAGGTGTGATATTGGCCGCCATTGTCGTTTAACAAAAGTGGTACTCGACTCGGATTGCCGTTTACCAGAAGGAACGGTGATTGGAGAAGATGCAGAGTTTGATGCAGCACGCTTCTATCGTAATGAAGATGGCATCACACTCGTTACCCAAGAGATGATAGAAAAGCTTTAAGTAAACCCTCTTTCCAAGAAAGATGGCATTAAGCCGAGCTCATTCTGAGTTCGGCTTTTTTATAATAAGATCGCCATATTGACTTGTTGTTTGGTTTCACAGACCTTATAGAGTAAGGAATTATTTTTAAATCTATTGACGGCTATGTTATCCACTCAAGCTGTGGATAACCCTATTGGTGAGTTAGTGATAACTCTCGCAAAGCTTGTAATGGCGGGGCTTTGCTTAGGAGTGTTTATTTCTTCTTCATTCTTGTAACTGAGTGTAAGTAGAGGCTGGTCTGACAATTTTGAGGTGTAATAAATGTTTACTGGTATTGTTCAAGGTATTGCTCAAGTGAGCCAAATAAGTGAAGAAGGACGCAATAAAAAATTAGTAATCCGTTTTCCTGCTGCAAGTATGCAAGGGCAGCAACTTGGCGCGAGTGTCGCGATAAACGGCGTGTGTTTGACAGTGGCAGAAATTCAAAATGATACCTTGGTGTTTGATGTTATAGACACTACCTTAGCTTTAACAAATATTGGTGATCTAACACCTGAAAGCCTGGTGAACTTTGAACGTGCCGCTCGAATTGGCGATGAAATTGGTGGCCATATTATGTCGGGTCATATTATGACCACCGTGCAGGTGTCAAAAGTAGAGAAAATAGCTGAAAGTGTTCACATACGCTTTGTTACTAATAACCAAAATAAAGTCGATGCAAAACGTTATCTTTTTGACAAGGGGTATGTAGGGCTAAACGGTGCCAGTTTGACTATAAGTGATATTGGTGAAAATTGGATCGAAGTGTCGTTGATCCCAGAAACTCTCAGACTGACTACTTTTGGCTCACTAAAAGTGGGTGATTTAGTGAACTTGGAAATTGATGCTCATACTCAAGCAACAGTCGACACTGTTGAACGTATTCTGGCTGCTAAACAGTAAAGTTCGTTTAAATTATCTACTTTGTCACCTTGAACAGAATGAAAGCAATGGTGTAAAGAAAGGATTTTCGGTAGAATGCTCGCAAATTTCTAATCAGAAAATCAATGTTTCTATTAATTATGTTTCACTTTCATCGGCCTAAAGTACAGGTTGCTTAAAAGTGTGGATAAAATGTTGGTATTAGCCACCACCAGAGCTACTGCCTAATACAATGTGAGTATAAAGTGTCGTCTAAGAATTTAAAGCACATACGTAATTTCTCAATCATCGCCCATATTGACCATGGTAAGTCAACATTGGCTGATCGCTTCATTCAAACATGTGAGGGCTTAAGTGAGCGTGAAATGTCAGCACAAGTCCTTGATTCAATGGATATTGAGCGAGAACGAGGCATCACCATTAAGGCTCAGAGTGTAACGCTTGATTATCATGCTCGTGATGGTGAAACTTACCAACTTAATTTTATCGATACTCCTGGCCACGTTGACTTTTCTTATGAGGTGTCTCGATCGTTAGCTGCTTGTGAAGGGGCTCTTTTGGTTGTGGATGCCGCGCAAGGTGTTGAAGCTCAGTCAGTCGCTAATTGTTACACTGCCATAGAGCAAGGCCTTGAAGTGATGCCTGTTCTAAACAAAATTGATTTGCCCCAAGCTGAGCCTGAGCGAGTCTGTGAAGAAATAGAAGAAATTATTGGTATTGATGCCATGGACGCCGTTACTTGCTCGGCGAAAACCGGTATGGGTGTTGAAGATGTGCTTGAGCGACTAGTCGCTACCGTACCTTCGCCGGAAGGTGATATAGATGCTCCGTTACAAGCTTTGATCATTGATTCTTGGTTTGATAACTATTTGGGTGTTGTCTCTTTAGTCAGAATTAAACAAGGTACTTTAAAGAAGAAAGACAAGATTTTTATTAAATCTACTAAGCAAACTTATCCTGTTGATATGGCTGGTATTTTTACCCCTAAGCGTAAAGAGACGGGGGTTTTAAAGGCTGGTGAAGTGGGCTATGTTGTAGCGGGTATTAAGGACATTCACGGTGCACCTGTTGGTGATACTATTACCCATGCCTCTACACCAGACGTTGAACAGTTAGCAGGCTTTCAAAAAGTTAAGCCACAAGTATATGCCGGTGTGTTTCCTGTAAGCTCTGATGACTATGAAGACTTCCGTGTAGCCTTAGAAAAACTTACCCTGAATGATGCTTCTTTGTTCTTTGAGCCTGAAAGCTCTGATGCATTAGGTTTTGGTTTTAGATGTGGTTTCTTGGGTATGTTACACATGGAAATCATTCAAGAGCGTTTAGAAAGGGAATACAACCTTGACCTTATTACAACTGCGCCCACCGTAGTGTTTGAGGTAGAGCTTAATAATGGTGATGTCATTAACGTTGATAGTCCTTCTAAAATGCCTGATCCTGGTTCCATTCGTGAAATGCGCGAACCTATTGTTGAAGCAAATATTCTTGTTCCTCAAGAATACCTAGGTAATGTTATTACTCTTTGTATTGAGAAACGAGGCGTTCAAAAAGATATGCAATATGTCGGGCAGCAAGTGCAGCTAAGGTATGAGCTTCCTATGAATGAAGTGGTGATGGACTTCTTTGATAAGCTCAAATCATGTAGTCGTGGCTTTGCTTCTCTTGATTATAGTTTCAGTCACTTTAGTGCTGCACCTCTATGTCGTCTGGATATTTTAATTAACGGTGAGCGTGTTGACGCACTTGCATTGATTATGCATAAAGACAATGTCCAATTTAAGGGGCGTGCTTTGTGTGAAAAAATGAAGGACCTGATTCCGCGACAAATGTTTGATGTGGCGATTCAAGGTGCTGTAGGTGCCAAAGTCATTTCTCGAACCACGGTAAAAGCGTTACGTAAGAATGTAACAGCTAAGTGTTATGGTGGTGACGTGAGCCGTAAGAAGAAATTGTTGCAAAAGCAGAAAGAAGGTAAGAAACGAATGAAGCAAGTAGGGAATGTTGAAGTGCCTCAATCAGCTTTCTTAGCGGCTTTACAAATAGATAGCTAGAAAAAACGGATAAAAGAGCCCTGTGTCGTTAGGGCCTCAGCGGAGTGCTAGTATGAATTTTGATTTTGAGCTGATCTTAGCCATTGCCTTTTTAGTGACTGGAGCAGTTTGGTTGTACGACAGAGTTGTCTATTTACCAAAACGTAAACAAGCGTTGGCGACCATGTCAGATGATGCCCGTAAAACTATCGATAAAGACGCTGTACAGCGCTTAGCTCAAACACCAAAAATGGTTGTAGAGGTTAAATCTTACTTTGTTATTATTGCGATTATTTTTGGCTTAAGATCTTTTGTTGTGGAGCCGTTTCAAATACCGTCGGGTTCTATGCTACCGACCTTGAAAATCGGTGACTTTATTTTGGTGAATAAATTTGAGTATGGCGTAAGGCTGCCTGTGCTCAATACAACCATTATCCCCACAAATGAGCCAGAAAGAGGCGATGTGGTTGTATTCAAATATCCGGTGGACCCAAATCTCAATTTTATTAAGCGTATGGTAGGGCTTCCGGGAGATACAATCCGTTATCAGGGGAAGAAATTGTGGGTGAATGGCGAGCTTGTGGAAACCAACTTGTTGGCTGATTTAAGTTCTTCTTTAAATCCAAATAAAGAACCGGCTAAACTTTTGTTGGAAAACCTGAATGGTGCTCCTCATGAAATATACAATAGCTACCGTGATAACCCTTTAGAAGGCGAGTGGGTAGTGCCTGATGGTGCTTATTTTGTCATGGGCGATAACCGTGATAATAGCTCCGATAGTCGTGTTTGGGGCTTCGTGCCTAAGGAGTACATGAAAGGCCGCGCTTTTTATGTCTGGATGCATTGGGATGAGTTGTTTAGTCTCCCAAGCTTTAAAAATAACGGTTTAATTAACTAAGTCTTCTGGGAGACGTTTTGAGTTCAAATTATCAGAAATTAAGCCGGCGTTTAGGCTATTTTTTTGCTGACCTAGGTTTGCTTGAATTAGCACTTACTCACCGTAGTTTCGGTGGAAAAAATAATGAACGTTTAGAGTTCTTAGGCGATTCCATACTAAATTATGTTATTGCTGAAGACCTATTTCATCGCTTCCCTAAAGCGAAGGAAGGAGAGCTTAGCCGTTTGCGAGCTTCTTTAGTAAAAGGTGATACTCTTGCTGAGCTGGCCCGCGAATTTAAAATGGGTGACTTTCTAAAGCTGGGTGCAGGTGAATTGAAAAGTGGCGGCTTTCGTCGAGACTCTATTCTTGCCGACTCGGTAGAAGGTGTGATTGGCGCTATTTACCTTGATGCTGGCATGGATACTTGCCGAGATAAAATTCTAACTTGGTATAAAAGCCGTCTTGATGCTACCTCTTTGAAGGTCGTCACCAAGGACGCCAAAACACGTTTACAAGAATATTTACAGGGGCGTAAATTTGCCTTGCCCAATTATGAGGTTGTCGATATTTTAGGGGATCCTCATGACCAGACATTTTATGTAGATTGTTATATTGATGTGTATGATGAGCCTGTTAAAGGCAAGGGCGGTAGTCGTCGTATTGCCGAGCAGAATGCTGCGGCAAAAGCACTAAAAATGTTGGAAAATAAAGATGTCTGAAATAGAAGTGACCCACTGCGGGTATGTGGCCATTGTGGGTCGCCCAAATGTGGGTAAATCCACATTATTGAACCACATATTAGGGCAAAAACTTTCTATTACTTCTCGTAAACCGCAAACAACTCGTGATCAAATCTTAGGGGTCAAAACCGAAGGTCATGTTCAAGCGATTTATGTGGATACACCTGGCTTACACCTGGGCGAAACCAAAGCCATTAACCGCATCATGAACAAAACTGCCACCTCAGCGCTAAAAGATGTTGATGTCGTGTTATTTGTTGTAGATGCCGATCGTTGGACCGAAGAAGACGAATCTGTATTGCAAAAAGTACAATATGCTTCTTGCCCAGTGATCTTGGTGGCCAATAAGGTGGATCAATTATCGCACCCTGATGACCTATTGCCTCGCTTAGCTAATCTATCAGAACGCATGGAGTTTGCTCATGTTGTACCCATTTCAGCCCTGCGTAATAACAACCTTGATCGCTTAGAGTCAATTGTAGAAAGCTTTATTCCTGAAAGCGCGCCATTTTATCCTGAAGATCAGATTACCAATCGCAGTTCGCGCTTTTTGGCTTCTGAAATTGTGCGCGAGAAAATCACACGTCAGCTTGGTCAGGAAGTGCCTTATGAAGTGGCTGTACAGATCGAGGAATTTGTTTATGAAGGCCACGTTATTCATATAAGTGCCTTGATTTTAGTGGAGCGAAATGGTCAAAAACGCATCATTATCGGTGATAAAGGTGAAAAAATTAAGCTCATTGGTAAAGAAGCTCGCATTGACATGGAAGATCTGTTCCAACAAAAAGTAATGCTGAATTTATGGGTTAAAATTCGTTCTGGCTGGTCTGATGATGAACGAGCCTTAGCAAGTTTAGGCTATCAGGAAGATTAATCCCAATGCGTGACATTGCTTATGTCATTCATACGCGGCCATTTCAAGATGGTAAAATCCTGCTTGATTTGTTAACGCAAGAGCATGGTTTAATCAGAGGGGTTTGGCGTCTGCCAAAAAAAGAGGCTCGGGTAATTCCTGGGCCTTTTTTGCCTTTTCATGTTGAGTTTTCCGGTCGAACTGAGTTAAAGAGTTTACGCAGTTTAGAGTCGGTCGATGCGCCAAAAAGGTTGGAGGGGCTTACTCTCTATGCGGGTCTGTATATTCATGAATTGATTAGTAAGTTAGTCCCTCTTAATCTGCCATTGCAGGCCGTTTTTGAACTCTATGAGTGGCTAATTAACGGCTTGGCGAATAACCTACCTGTAGCCCCTATTTTAAGGCGCTTTGAAGTGGGGATGTTTGCCG
Organism: Marinomonas epiphytica; assembly: GCF_054780655.1. NCBI lineage: Bacteria > Pseudomonadati > Pseudomonadota > Gammaproteobacteria > Oceanospirillales > Oceanospirillaceae > Marinomonas > Marinomonas epiphytica. The sequence continues at coordinate 95,457 of NZ_BAAGVX010000039.1, read as the reverse complement.
AACTAGGAGTTCAGATTGATCTTTCTGCAACAGCGAGAGGCCAAACAATCGATGTATCGCAGCTTTATCAATTTCATCTAAAATTTGGTTTACAGCCTTATTATGGTGAGCGACCTAAGGTTTTACCTGCTTTGTATCTAGATGGCGCGACGGCACAAGGTTACCAACAGGGGCAGTGGACAAATAAGTCTGTTCTGGCTCTTGCTAAAGAGTTACATCGTTATTGGTTGGATAGTCTGCTGAATGGACGCGACATCATGACAAGGCAATTATTATCGAAGCAAGAATATCAGGGTGAGCGCCTTTATGGCGTTCCCGTGTTTCGTTATCAGGCTTAACGTAAGGTGAAATAGCGTTGATTATAGGTATTGGTACAGATTTAGTAGAAATTGAGCGAATAGAGCAGTCTATGGAAAAGCTAGGAGAGCGTTTCGCTAAACGTATTTTGACGGCATATGAGCTTGAGCAATGGAGGAAATTAAGCCATATAGGGAAAGCGAATGCCTTTATTGCAAAGCGTTTTGCCGCAAAAGAAGCCGCAGTAAAAGCCTTAGGTACTGGGATTGGTCAAGGCGTCAGTTTTCAGCATTTTACGATCAAAAACAAAACCAGTGGTCAACCTTACTTAGAGGTTGAAGCTAGCATCGAGGCGCGCTTTGATGTGGAAACTGTTTGGCATTTAAGTATAACGGATGAAAGAAAATACGCTCAAGCTTTTGTTATTCTTGAGGCCAAGGGATAAGTTGTTGGTGCGTCATTAAGCGTTCCAGTTCTTCTATGAAATCTTGGTATACACCCTCTACCTCTTCAAAACCTAGCTCTTTGAGGTGAGTCTCTAAGAATCCAGCATGTTTACTGAGACTCACTGCACCAGTATATTTAGCCGCGCCATTGATTTTGTGTACCGTCTGGATAAGTTTGTCTAACTCTTCGCTTTGATAGAAATGCTGCAATAATTTATGTTCTTCTTGTAATGTTCCATTTAGCATTTCAAACATCTCTTTGGCCATTTTAGTGCTGCCCTTTACAATTTCTAAGGCTCTATCTAAATCAAAGATTTCTTCTATTTGGGTATCAACTTGTTGCTGAATAGTTTCAGATGATGAGCACCATTTTTCAATGGTATTGAGTAGGGTGTCTTCATCAACAGGCTTGGTTAGGTAACTGTTCATTCCACTATTGAGAATCTGTCGCTGCTCATTACCTGAAGCGTGCGCAGTAAGAGCAATAATAGGAATGGCTTCATAAGCGGCCATTGCTCTGATTTTTTGCGTGGTTTGCATGCCATTTAGGTCTGGCATTTGGATATCCATAAAAATAAGATCGAATGTTTCTTTGGTTGCCATTTCAATGGCTTGATGCCCGCTAAGAGCCAAAGATACTTGGATTTTATGGGGAACTAGCCAATGCTTGACTAACTCAAGGTTGATCTTAGTGTCATCAACCACGAGTACTTTTAGCTTGCTAAGTTGTATTTTGGGTTGGGTGGAAAGTTCAGTTATCGCTTGATTGGTGAGAGTGAGTTTTTTCAGACTTTCGTATAATCGGCGGTGACTGATGGGTTTTAAAAGTACATCGCTCGCTAACGATTTCAATTTGTCATCAAGGGCAAGTTGGCTCGCAGATTGTAGCATTAGAATACAAGGAATTTTGAGTTCCTGGCTTGCATACTCTATTAGCTCTTTGGTTTCGGTAAGGCTGTTTAATTCATTACTAGAAGAGCCTATTAGTAGAGCGTCGATGTCATCACATTCCGATGTCAGTTGATTTATCAGTGCTTCAAATTTTGTGTGGCTTTTTACAGAAACGTTAATGCTTTCTAAATATTTGGCTAAGTATAGTTTGTAGTTATTACTAGGCTCGAATAAAAGAGTTGTTAAGTCGAGTCCTTCAATAATGGTATTCGCTTTTTGAGACGTTTGAAGTTGAAGGGTAAAGTGAAATGTTGTCCCTATATTTGGCGTACTGGTTAATTCAATACTGCCTTGCATTTGTTCTATTAGCTTTTTAGTGATTACCAGCCCTAATCCTGTGCCACCAAACTGCCTGGTCGTACTTGAGTCAGCTTGAGAGAAGGGTTTAAATAAATTCTTGATCTTACTTGATGGAATACCTATGCCAGTGTCGATAACTTTAAAGGAGAGTTGTAAGGATTCACTGTCGTCATGTAAGACTGAAATTTGGGTTTTAACATGCCCCTGATGGGTAAATTTTACAGCATTTCCTATTAAATTGGTCAAGACCTGTCGTATACGAGTCGTATCGCCAATTAACCATTCAGGGACTTTAGGGTGTATTTCAGGAATTAAGTCTAGCTGCTTATTGTTGTCAAAGAGGTTTGCGCTAAGGGTTTGGTAAACCTCGTCAAGAAGCTCACGTAAGTTAAAGTCTGAGTAAACAAAGGTTAACTTCTCAGCTTCAATTTTAGAAAAGTCTAATATATCACTGATAATGGAAAGTAAATTGTTGGCAGATTTGTCTACAGTATCAAGGTATAAACGCTTTTGAGCATCGCTTTCTATTTGTTTGAGGATTTTAGTATAGCCTTGAATGGCATTTAGAGGTGTGCGAAGTTCATGACTCATGTTTGCTAGAAATTGTGATTTAAGGCGGTTTGACTCCATTGCCTCTTTATTAGCAATATAAAGTTGGGCGCTTTTTTCCTCTAAACTGTCCATATTACGTTGAATATCCGCAGTGGATTGCTCAATGCCTGATAAGAGTTCTTGGGAGTGCCCTTCCATGCGCCCTGCAATTTCGACTAGGCTTTTTTGTATGTGTTGATAGGGTTTTGTGAGATTGATGGTTTTAGCGCTGTCATAGTCTTCGGATATTAAATGCCTTAAAGCGCCATCAAGTTTGTTGATAGGCATTGCGAAATGTTTTGCAATGCGCCATGAGAGAAGCGTCATCGATATAATAAATACGAGCGCACACAGAATTAGTACAAAAAAGTAACGCCAGATTGATAAGTTTGTCTCGGCTTTAGAAGACTCAACGATGACCCAGCCTAAAATATTGCTTCCAGAGGTGTCATTATCAGCGCCATCGTCTGATTGAAAAATATTGTCCAGGGAGTTGTAGTTGTAATAAATCGGAGCAGTAACTATGACAAACTCTGCCGATTCAAGGGTAAGCGGTATATCTAAAGTTTGAGTCGTATTGGCTAGACTGGTTCCGAGTTCTGCGAGCGTTTTTTGTTCACCATCAAGTAGTTTTACATAGCTAATTGACGTTTGGTTAAACGCAGTCTGTAGGATTTTTGTCATCATTGTGTCGTCAGAAAAGACAATGGCATACTCGCTACTGAGAGCAGCTTGTTCTGCGACTTGAGTGGACGTTTCGATAAGCTTTGAGTTTAAATCAGTATACCGAAAAAACAGTAGTAGGCAGCAGGCGATTATTGAGATTAGGCAGGCTGGAATGCATAGGAGCCAAAATAGCTTGAGCCGAACGGAGAGTTGACGCAGACCTTTTTGGCTTCCCACAATCACCCTTAAATTAGCTAAACACTAATAGCAAACAAAGTTGCCGTTATCTTTACGACGTTCACATTCGCGAGTATAGTTTTCGCAGGCTAGTGCTTTAGTGCGAGATGGCTCACTGATATATTTGCACTCACGCCACTTAGAGCGTAATTCTGTATCTGGGATATCTGCTGAAGGGCCACCAAACATATCGCAACCAGCGAGCGTAATCGTTGTTAGTAATAGTGCTATGGTGCTAAAAGCTCGCATTGTTTACTCCGCTAATAAATATAAACTAAGTTTATAACGCTTTCTTATTGTACAGTAGTGCTAAAGTGCTTTTTAATAAGCAATAACACTAATTTTCAATCCCTACGTCATTAATGTCAATGAAGTTTTTATGATTCAATATCCTAGTATAGAGTCCTTAATAGGGCAAACCCCCCTTGTTCGTTTACAACGAATAAACCCTAATCCATCCAATGAGATACTTCTTAAACTTGAAGGTCAGAACCCTGCAGGATCGGTAAAAGATCGCCCTGCGCTTAATATGATCAATCAAGCAGAATTGCGTGGTGCAATTAAACCCGGTGATAGCTTAATTGAAGCTACTAGCGGTAACACGGGGATTGCTTTGGCTATGGCGGCAGCCATCAAGGGCTATCAGATGCACCTTATTATGCCAGACAACATGAGTGCTGAACGTAAGGCTGCAATGACAGCTTACGGCGCTGTCTTACATACAGTGACAAAGGAAGAGGGCATGGAGAGGGCTCGTGATTTGGCTTACGAAATGCAAGAGCAAGGTCTTGGTATTGTGCTAAATCAATTCGCTAATCAGGATAACCCAAATGCTCACTACATAAGTACAGGACCCGAAATTTGGCAGCAAACATCTGGGAATGTGACGCATTTTGTGAGCTCTATGGGTACAACTGGTACCATCATGGGGGTTTCTCAATACTTAAAAGAGCAGGATGAACAGGTGCAAATTATTGGTTTGCAGCCAAAAGAAGGGGCAAGTATTCCTGGGATAAGGCGTTGGCCCGAAGCGTATCTTCCTTCTATTTTTGATGCCAATCGAGTCGATCAGGTGATGGATATTGGTCAGCAGGATGCTGAAGTCACGATGCGCCGTTTAGCAAAAGAGGAAGGGATATTCTGTGGTGTTTCTTCAGGTGGTTCGGTTTATGCCGCATTAGAGTTATCTAAGCAACTCGAAAATGCAGTAATTGTCGCTATTGTTTGTGATCGCGGTGACCGTTATCTTTCTACCGGAGTATTTGAAGAAGCCGTTAAGTGACTATCTGTTAAGTGTCTGCGTCTCTAGGTCGTGTGTAAACTTATTCATTAAGAGTTTGGAAGAATCATAATTTAAGCTAGAATGTTGCCCCTAAGTGACTGATTTAATGAAAGAGAGTCTCATTTGAGAAGAGATAACACGGCTAGAAAAAAAAAGCCTCAGCCCCGTTTAGGCCCCGTGAAGCTGTTTGATGTAGACGGCTTAACACACGATGCAAAAGGCGTATCTCGTAGCCAAGGTAAGGTGACCTTTGTGGAAGGTGCTTTGCCTGGGGAGCGGGTTGAGGCAAATATTACCAAAACCGGTCGACGGTTTGATGAAGCAGTCGTTAAACGGATTGTGCAAGCCAGCCCCTCTCGAGTATCTCCACCCTGCCAACACTTTCAAGAATGTGGTGGTTGTCGCTTTCAGCATTTGGCTAGCCCACAGCAATTAGAAGCCAAAAGCACTTGGCTGCAAGGTCAGCTTCGAAAAGTATATGATGGTTCATTAGAGGTTCTATCGGATCAGTTCTATCAGTACAGGCGGCGTGCTCGAATCTCAATCCAGTCGAAAAAAGGTCAGTTGAAGATGGGCTTTCGAGCCTCATCCAGTCAAAATATTGTTTCTATTACACAGTGTCATGTGCTCACTACGGCGCTTCAAGAAGTTTTGCACGGGCTTTATGAGAAATTAAAAACGGTTAAGTGGGCCGCAAATGTAGGTCATATTGAACTGCTCGAAGACCAGCTTGGTGTCAGTGTTCTATTTCGTCTAACTGGCAGTATGGAACAGCCTGAGCAATCTTCTTTTGAGGTTTGGTGTGAACAGCAGGGCTGGCAGCTATATTGGCAACATAGCCATGAGCAAAAGGCCATAGTCGCTCATCAACAGTTGCGGAGTTATTCATTAGAAGGTTTAACATTGCACTATCACCCACAAGACTTTGTGCAAATAAACGCAGCCATGAACGATAAAATGGTCGCTCAAGCTTTGGAGTGGCTTCAGCCTAGCCAGTCGGATGTGGTGTTGGATCTTTTTTGTGGAGTGGGTAATTTTTCATTGCCTCTGGCTAAAAAGGCTGGGAAAGTAATAGGTGTAGAATTACAGCAAACAATGGTAGAAGCGGCGCAAAAAAATGCAGATAGTAATCGATTAACAAATGCCTCTTTTGTAACCGCTGACTTAACACAGCCAATTTCTAAGACATTTATAAAGCTTGGTGTCACTAAGGTGTTATTAGACCCTCCTCGTGCTGGGGCATTTGAATGCCTTGATACGTTAATAAAAATGGCACCACAGCAAATTTTGTACGTTTCTTGCAATGCATCTACATTAGCAAGGGACGCTGAGTATTTAGTAGCGAAGGGATATAAAGTGGTTAAGGCGGGGTTGATGGACATGTTTCCTCAAACTTCCCACGTCGAGACCATGATGTTGCTACATAAAACATAGTAAGTTTAAGGCGAACAAATGGTAACGGTAAGAAAAGATCACCCAATTACAGCCGATGGTAGTGTTGATATTGATGCCTGGATGGCTCAATTTTCAGACAAAATAGATGAGTCTTCGCGAGTTCCATTGCGCATGGCATGTGAAGTGTCGCGCCAAGCAGAACAACAAGCCAATAAACCCTCATACTGGGGGGCGCAAGCTAGTACATTTCGTGCTGGGCTTGAAATGGTTGAAATTCTATCGAGTTTCAGAGCAGACCAAGATTCTTTAGTCGCCGCGGCACTGTATCGTAGTGTCCGTGAAGACTTGCTGCCAATCAGTCGTGTGACTGATATGTTTGGGCGCAAAGTGGCCTCTTTAGTTGAGGGAGTCATACGTATGGGAGAGGTGTCAAAAAACCTCAGTGCTGATTCGGCAGCGGAAGTACTAGGTAGTAGCGAAAATCAGCTTGAATCACTGCGTAAAATGCTGGTTTCCATCATTGATGATGTTCGGGTGGTTTTGATCAAACTGGCCGAACGAGCTTGTGCGATTAAAGAAGCCAAATATCAAGACGAAGACCGCCAAGTAACCGTCGCTTTGGAAGTGCAAAGTGTCTATGCCCCCTTAGCGCACAGGTTAGGAATCGGCCATATCAAATGGGAATTGGAAGACCTTTCGTTTCGTTATCTTTACCCAAATGAGTACAAGCGGATTGCAAAGAACTTAGATGAAAAACGTCTTGATCGTCAGCAGTTTATTGATGATGTAATTGATTTGCTGGATACCCGCTTAAAAGCCATTAATATCCATGCGGATCTCATGGGGCGTGCTAAGCATATTTACAGTATTTGGCGCAAAATGAAACGCAAGAACATCAGTTTTGAAGAAGTTTATGATGTTAGAGCCGTAAGAATTTTAGTGGACGAACCCATGGAATGTTATGGGGTATTAGGTATTGTTCATAATCTTTGGACGCCTATTCCACAAGAATTTGATGATTACATTAGCAACCCTAAAACCAATGGTTACCAATCGTTGCACACGGCGGTGATTGGTCCAAACGGACGCGCTGTAGAGATACAAATACGCACTCATAAAATGCATGAAGATGCTGAACTGGGTGTTTGTGCACACTGGAAGTACAAGGGCACGGATTTAAGTTCAAATAGCTCTAGCTATGAAGAAAAGCTCCAATGGCTTAGAACCATTTTAGATTTCCATGAAGTGCAGGGGGATTTGGAGTCCCTATCTGAACAGGTGAAAAGCGACATTGACCAAGATCGTATTTACGTATTTACTCCGGACGGTCATGTGGTGGACTTACCCGTTAATGCAACGCCAGTGGATTTTGCATACCGTGTTCATACTGAAATAGGGCACCGCTGCCGCGGAGCAAAGATCAACGGAAAAATGGTTTCCTTGGTTACTCAGTTGAGTACTGGTGATAAAGTGGAAGTCATTACCACCAAAGAAGGAACGCCAAGCCGAGACTGGCTACACCCATCGCTAGGTTATGTTCAAACAAACAGAGCACGGGCTAAAATTCAAAACTGGTTTAGAAAAGAAGATAGAGAAAAGAACCTTGATGCAGGTAAGCAGCTGTTAGATAAACAGCTCAAGCGTTTAGGAATGGATGACACTAAAATAGATCTTGGAAAAATCGCTGCGCGCTTTAACTTTTCAAATCCTGAAGAAGTTTATGTGGCCTTGGGTGCTGGAGATATCTTGCTTGCTCGGGTGTTACGTACAATAGATGATATCTACCACCTTGACGGTGATTCGAATTCTGCACGGCCTGTGCGTGTCCGTAAAAGTCGCCATAAGTCATCCGATGATGATATTCAAATTCTAGGGGTCGGCAAACTCCTGACACAAATGGCTAAGTGTTGTACTCCTATTCCAGGGGACAGCATTGCAGGATTTATTACACAAGGGCGGGGAGTTTCGATTCATAAGCAAGACTGTGTTAATTTAGCTCAGCTTAATTTAGATGAGCCTCAACGTATTGTGGAAGTCAGTTGGGGAGAAGAGCTAGATAACCTGTATCCGGTAAACATTCAAGTAGAGGCTTATGATCGAACTGGCTTGTTGAACGATATAACAGGTTTGTTAGCGAACGAAAAAGTGAACCTGCTTTCCATGAATACCTTGTCAGCACAAGAAAATAACACCGCCTGTATTCGTTTTACTATTGAAGTGGGCGAGTTGGCTGTATTGAGTAAGTTACTACAACGTATTAACCAATTGCCTAATGTCTTAAATGTATTTAGGGAAAAAGACCATTGAGTCAAAGAATTCAACCATTATTAACCTTAATGGCGTATTTACGAGACCCTGAATTTGGTTGTCCTTGGGATAGAAAGCAGACTATCCAAAGTTTAGCGGCATATACGCTAGAAGAAGCTTATGAGGTTGTCGATGCGATTGCAGAAAGTGATATTTGCCACCTTAAAGAAGAGCTGGGAGATCTGCTTTTTCAGATCGTTTTTTATGCGCAAATAGCAAAAGAAAGCCAGGCCTTTTGCTTTGACGATGTTGTTGATGGCATAGTAACGAAAATGCTGCGCCGGCACCCTCATGTCTTTCCAGATGGAAGCCTAGAAAGTTTTGGCGAGCCTTCTTCATTATCGGAGCAAGATATCTCGCTTGCTTGGCAGCAAATCAAGCAACAAGAAAAAGCAGATAAGAAACCGCTGACAAGCTTATTAGATGAAGTGCCAAATAGTATGCCTGGCTTAATGCAAGCGGTTAAACTGCAAAAGAAAGCCGCAAAAGTGGGCTTTGATTGGTCTGAGCTCGGTCCTGTATTTGCCAAAATACGTGAAGAACTGGACGAATTGGAAGAGGCGTTTCTACAAGGCGATGCATTGAATACGGAGGCGGAAATGGGAGATCTTTTATTTGCTGTTACGAATTTATCTCGTCATTTGAATGTATCGCCAGATATTGCCATTAGTAAAACAAATGCAAAATTTCGCCGCCGATTTGGGCGTGTTGAAGAATTGGTGCTGTCTTCTGGTCAGTGCTTTGAAGACATGTCATTGGAAGAATTAGACCATTATTGGGAGCAGGCCAAAACGGAAGGACTCTAATATGTTCATTTTCGTTTGGTGTGTCCTATTTTAAGTAGGAGGGTAATGTGAACGATCGTCAGGCATCATTAAGAGAAAATGTCAGATTACTAGGGGATTGCTTAGGTGAAACCATGAGTAATCATTTAGGGGAAGGGTTCTTGGAAAAAGTGGAGAACATCCGCCAGCTTTCTAAAGATGGACGCCAAACAGGTGACTCTTCTGCATTGATTGCCGCATTAGAGGACCTAGATGATGGTGAGATTGTTTCGGTTGCACGTGCCTTTAATCAGTTTTTAAATTTATCTAATATTGCTGAACAATATCACCGTGTGCATCGTCGCCGTACCAATGAGAGTTTGGGGGTATACCAAAACCCTATTGGCGATTTGTTGCAACGCCTCGCGGCGCAAAACCATAGTGCAGAGCAAATGGTAGAAGCGTTACAAACGCAGTCAATAGAACTTGTGCTTACTGCTCACCCGACTGAAGTGGTTCGTCGTTCTTTAATTCGAAAGTACGACAACATTTCAAATGAGCTTGAAGCCCTTGATAAAGACAACATTCTGCCGCTTGAAGAGACCAAGCATATACGTCGCTTAAAAGAAATTATCACTCAAGCTTGGCATACGGATGAGATTCGTGAAGAAAGACCAACCCCTGTGGATGAAGCTAAATGGGGTTTTGCCGTTATTGAACAATCCTTATGGCAAGCCGTGCCACGCTTTTTTCGTCAGCTTGATGAGCAATTTAGCCAATACTCTCAAGATGAGCATTTGCCACTGGATTTAGCGCCTATTCGATTTGCTACTTGGATGGGAGGGGATCGCGATGGTAACCCTAACGTGACTCATAAAGTGACCAAAGAGGTTTCTTTACTGGCTCGTTGGATGGCAGCGGATTTGTATATTAAAGATCTCTCGGAGCTTCGTTCTGAATTCTCAATGATTCAGTGCAATCAGGCTTTACGTGACCGTGTCGGTGACAGTGCTCAGCCTTACCGTGAGGTATTGCGGGATCTAGAGAATCGAATGATCGCCACAAAACAATGGGCAAAAAATTGTTTAGATGGTAAGAATGTGTCAACCCAAGGCATTATGCTAACCAGTAAAGAGCTTATTGATGATCTTGTGCTGTGTTATCAATCTTTGATTGACTCAGGTATGAAGGTGATTGCTAATGGTTCGTTATTAGACCTAATTCGTTGTGCAGCCACCTTTGGTATGACACTTGCCAAGCTCGATGTACGTCAAGATGCCTCACGTCATATTGATGCTTTATCTGCCATTACTCGTTTTTACGGGCTAGGAGATTACGCAGAATGGGACGAAGCCTCTAGACAAGCATTCTTATTAACCGAGCTAAACTCAAAACGACCTCTACTGCCTTTGGAATGGACGCCCACAGAAGAAGTGAGAGAGGTGCTCGATACCTTTGCAATGATTGCTCAAGGTGAAGAAAATTCTTTTGGTTCCTATGTGATTTCTATGGCAAGTGCACCATCAGATGTATTAGCCGTTGCCTTGATGCTCAAAGAGTCCGGAGTGAGCTTTCCAATGCGCATTGCTCCTTTGTTTGAAACCTTGGCAGATTTAGACAATGCTGAGCCTATAATTGAGCAACTTTTCTCACTGCCTTGGTATAAAGCCTATATAAATGGGCGTCAAGAAGTCATGATTGGTTACTCTGACTCAGCGAAAGATGCGGGGCAAATTGCGGCAACTTGGGGGCAGTACCGAGCTCAAGAGGCCTTGACCAAACTCTGTAAAAAACACGGGGTACACCTTACCTTATTTCACGGTCGCGGTGGTACCGTTGGGCGTGGTGGTGGTCCTGCTCATGTGGCTATTTTATCTCAGCCACCAGGATCTGTTAACGGCGCTATACGTGTTACAGAGCAAGGTGAAATGATCCGCTTTAAATTTGGTATTCCTGATATTGCGGTTCGATCTTTAGAGCTTTATTGCTCGGCTGTGATGGAAGCAACTTTGTTGCCAGCCGAAGAGCCAAAAGCCGAATGGCGTGCCATTATGGATGAAATGGCCGAAGTCGGTATGAACCAATATCGCTCCATTGTACGGGGTCACAAAGACTTTGTGCCTTACTTTAGATCAACAACACCAGAGCAAGAGTTGGCAAAACTTCCATTGGGTTCTCGTCCAGCGCGCCGTCGTTCGGATGGCGGAGTGGAAAGTTTACGGGCGATTCCTTGGATTTTTGCCTGGATGCAGATTCGTTTAATGCTACCAGCTTGGCTTGGGGCTGAAAGCGCTTTAGAGCAGGCAATTGAAACTGGGAATTTAGAAAAACTGAGAGAAATGCATCAAAATTGGCCTTTCTTCGGTGCTTATCTAGACATGCTTGATATGGTGCTAGCCAAATCAGAGCCTGAAATTGCTGAATACTATGAGAAGCGTTTGGTGTCGGAGGAATTGTGTGGCTTAGGTCAATTGCTGCGCAATAAGCTAGCGCAAGTCAGTAACTTAGTGAAACAGCTGAAAGAACAAGAAAGGTTGATCGAAGATAATAAAACCATTCGACAATCCATCGATGTGCGAAACCCTTACATTGATCCGCTGCATTATCTACAAGCTGAACTGCTTTATCGTAGCCGTAAGAACGATGAAAACCCTGCGGTAAATAAAGCATTGATGATTGCCATGGCTGGCATAGCAAGTGGTATGCAAAATACAGGCTAACTTATGTACAAAATGCGCATATAGTCACTATATGCGCAATATATACGAAAAAAATCTGCGCTAAATTTGCATAATTGGCTATTGCTTGGGTATGCTTGGCGACCATTATTTTTTTAGTTTGTAATCGATCTGTTAGAGAAAGCTCGGTGGTGTGAAATTAAGCACTACCAAGCTTATCGAGAAGGATGATTATGTTTCAGTGAAATGCTGATATTTGGAGACATGTTATGCGAATAATATTATTAGGAGCACCGGGTGCTGGTAAAGGCACGCAAGCACAATTTATTACTGAAGAGTTTGGGATTCCTCAAATTTCTACCGGTGACATGTTACGGGCTGCGGTTAAGGCTGGCACAGAATTAGGCCTAAAGGCCAAAGCGGTTATGGATGCTGGTCAGCTTGTGTCTGATGATATTATTATCGGTTTGGTTAAAGAGCGCTTAACACAGGCTGACTGTGAGAAAGGTGCTTTGTTTGATGGTTTTCCTCGTACCATTCCGCAAGCGGATGCTCTAAAAGAAGCCGGTGTAAAAATCGATTACGTGGTTGAAATTGATGTTGCTGATGAAGAAATTGTTAGCCGTATGAGTGGCCGACGAGTCCATGAAGCGTCTGGTCGTACTTACCATGTGGTTTACAACCCGCCTAAAGTAGAAGGGCTGGATGACGTAACAGGTGAGGCGCTGATTCAACGCGCGGATGATACGGAAGAAACGGTACGTAAACGTTTGGGTGTTTACCATGAGCAGACTGCACCACTTATTGGCTATTACCAAGATTGGCTAAAAGCAGATGCCAATAATGCCCCTAACTTTGTGACAGTAAATGGCGTTGGTAATCTAAATGAAATTAAGCAAAGCTTGTTGTCATCTCTAAAGGCTTAATACTTTTATGACTGCAATACTTGCTGTTGACACTTCAACGCCAGCTTGTTCTGTGGCGTTGAATATAGATGGTGTGGTTCTTGAAGACTTTCGCATAGCGCCACGCCAACACAATGCTCTTGTACTGCCTATGATAGAGCAACTCTTAGCGCAAGCTAGCCTTACTTTACCTGATCTAGATGCGATCGCCTTTGGGCGTGGTCCAGGCTCCTTCACTGGTCTTAGAATCAGTGCGGGTGTCGTACAAGGGCTTGCCTACGGAGCGGACTTACCCGTGATTCCTGTTTCTACCTTAGAAGCTATGGCATTAGAGGCATTCCAGAAAACTGGCCAGCCAGCATGGTTATCTGCCCTTGATGCGCGGATGGGAGAGGTTTACTTAGGTGGCTTTCTACTGGATAAGCAAGACGGACGCTATCAGATACAAACTCTATTTCAAGAACGCGTTGCCAAGCCTACTGATCTGCCTGCTTTTGAGCACTCTTTTGGTGGTGTGGGCTCTGGATGGTGTTATCAAGATGAATTGTCAAATCGAATGCCAATTCGTCCTGAACAGATACTAGTAGACATAGCGCCACGGGCAGCTTGTATGGCCGAGTTAGCCATGCTGGCCTACCAAAGGGAAGAGTGGGTGAGTGCTTATGAGGCTATCCCAACCTATTTAAGGGATGAAGTGACCTGGGAAAAACAGGCTCCGCGTATAGGGAAACGCTAAAACATGTTGTGGTACCACATTGTTATACTGTCCTTGATTCAAGGGTTAACGGAATTTCTGCCGATTTCGAGTTCGGCCCATTTGATATTACCCGCACAGGTTCTGGCTTGGCCTGATCAAGGGCTGGCTTTTGATGTTGCTGTGCACATAGGTACCTTGATTGCCGTAGTAGGCTATTTTCGCCATGATATAGTGCAGCTTTTCCGGGCTTGGTGTACCTCTTTAGTTGAAAAGCAACAAACTGCAAACAGCCGTCTGGCTTGGTGGGTGATATTAGCGACAATTCCTGCTTGTGTGGTCGGAGCGGTTTTTGGTGATTTCATTGAGCTGCATTTACGTTCGATTGAGGTTATTGCTTATACAACCATTGGTTTTGGCGTATTGCTGTGGATGTCAGATAGGTTTGCGGCCAGCAAGAAAACGGAAATAGACTTTTGTTTTAAAAGCGTGTTAATGATTGGCCTGGCTCAAGCATTGGCTTTAGTTCCTGGCACTTCTCGTTCAGGTATTACTATGACAGCTGCGCGCTTTCTGGGTTTTACTCGCCAATGCTCGGCACGCTTCTCCTTTTTGTTATCGATACCGTTGATTTTAGCGGCAGGCAGTTTGAAATTACTTGAGCTAATGGCAACTGATATAGCGGTGGACTGGCAAAGTTTGTTTTATGGTGTGCTTCTGTCTGCTATCAGTGCGTATTTATGTATTTACCTGTTTTTAAAATGGATAAATACCATAGGTTTTATGCCCTTCATGCTGTATAGACTCGTATTAGGCGGTTTGCTACTCTTAATCGTGTATCAATCTTAGGAAAAGTAAGAGGCTTGCATTGCAAATAAATTCGCAATTTCCCGTTCCTGCCAGTGGTGGATTTAGTCACTCGTTACCAGTAACCAGCTCACCTTCTAATGCTGTGCAGGCTCAGTCTTTATCAGCTCAAAATAGCAGTTCGGTACAAGAGTTTGATCGTGTTATGTCACAACAGGAAAGCCGCTTTTCGCCTTATGGGCAGTTTAGTTTTCAAACTCAGAATGCGTTAAATGCTTATCAAGCGACAGAGTCCTTAGCCTCTGATAACCCTCGCGCGAGCTTGGTTGGGGTAGATATTTTTGCATGATCATCACTCATTGGCGGTAGCAACCAGTCATTCTGATCTGGTTGTTGCAAGCCAAGCGTTAGCGGAACGGCTCGACTTACCCTTTCTTTTTCTCGATGCTCCTCTTAAGTTTGTTTCTGACTATGAATACCTTTTGCTCAAAGGTTATGACGGTATTGCTATTGCGAAAACGGGCAAGGCAGCGCCGAAGCCTGTGCAAGTAGATTTTGCCTCGGGTGCAGTAGATCATAGAAGGCGTTTTGGTGGAGGTAAAGGACAAGATATTGCTAAAGCCGTAGGTTTGAATAAACGAGCTAATATCAACGTTTTGGATGCAACAGCGGGTTTAGGCCGCGATGCTTTTGTGTTAGCTGGTTTGGGGTGTTCATTAAGTCTGTGTGAGCGAGTGCCTTTTGTACGAAGTTTATTGAAAGATGGTTTGTTAAGAGGGCTAGAGCAGTCTGAAATAGCCGATATCATCGCCAGAATGACATTGCTTGAGCAAGAGATGCAGGCTCTACCTGATCATCCACTGTATGATGTGGTGTACCTAGATCCCATGTTTCCACATATGGAGAAATCCAGTGCTGCTGCAAAAAAAGAAATGGCTTTCTTTCGAGATTTAGTGGGCGCTGATTTAGATGCGGATGAGTTGTTGCCGAAGGCTCTTAAACTTGCCAAATATAGGGTAGTGGTGAAACGGCCTAAGTCTGCCCCTTATTTAAATCAAACGTCCCCTACTTATCAACTTGATGGTAAATCGGGACGGTTTGATGTCTATGTAATAAAGTCCTTTGATCAAGACTGCTGATATTTAATAATGGGGCGGGCGTTCATTTTCAATGCTAGGCTCATTCTGCTCTTGCTGTTGGCGGTAGCTTTCTAATTGCTTGCTCACAAGCGTAAGTTTTTCTTGTAATAGCAACAGGTCTTTCTGCTGGCTAATAAGGGCTGTATTCAAACTGTCTATTACATCTTCTTGAAATTGTAGCTTAATTTCTAATTCATCAATACGTTCTAACGTATCTGAGGTGTTCATTAGTGGCATCTGTGTGGTAACCTTAAAGGGTTAAACCCTTATATATTTAGCCTTTTTGTACGCTTTTATGTGAAAGTCTTTACTAAATCGTAAAGTAAAGAGGAATCTGTTTTTCTATAGAGTGGGGCATTTTACTATTATCTGTTGCCACTTCCTATGAAGATTTCTAAATGGGTTTAATGATTTTTGCTGTATTAAAACATTATTATGAAGTGTGTTGTTAATCTTGGCCGCTTCAATTTACATTAATTTTTAATTTGATAAAGAGACATAGTTATGAGTGATCATCAGGAAAATGTTACGCGCAATACTGGATCTTCTGCTGGTTCAAATTTATTTTCTATTCGCACCTTAGTTGTAAGTGTTGTTATTGCCTTAATTTCTGCTGTAGTTATGGCCAGTGTATTAAAGCAAGACATAGCGGCAAACTTTTTGGTTTATTTTGGTTTTATATTCGTGTCTGTTTATGTGGGAGCGGTATTAAGTTTAAGCAAACCCACAGGTACGCAATCAGCCTCTGAAAGTGATGAAGATGACGACAGAGAGCAAGGCACGGTAAAATGGTTTAACTCTTCTAAAGGGTTTGGTTTTTTGACTATGGAAAATGGTGATGATGTGTTTGTTCATTACCGTGCTATTCGTGGTCGTGGTCGCCGTTTCTTAGTTGAGGGGCAGCAAGTGCGCTTTTATGTCACCGAAGGTGAGAAAGGTAAGCAAGCTGAAAACGTTTCAATCATTCGCGGTTAGTCGCATAGAATAAGGGTTATTTATCATGGCAACAGTTACATTAAAAGGGACTCCATTTGAAACCGTAGGCAGTCTTCCTGCCGTTGGCACTGCTGCGCCAAGTTTTGAGTTGGTTAAAACAGATCTTTCGACAGCAACACTTGCGGATTATAAAGGCCAAAAATTGGTTTTAAATATCTTTCCGTCTGTTGATACCCCAACGTGTGCGACTTCAGTTCGTAAGTTCAATGAGTCTGCGGCTTCTTTAAAGAATGTGAGCGTGATCTGTGTGTCTGCTGACCTACCATTTGCTGCCGCTCGTTTTTGTGGCGCAGAAGGTATCGATCATGTTGATACTGGTTCTAGTTTCCGTTCGTCTTTTGGTGAGGACTATGGTGTGACCTTCTCTACTGGTCCACTGGCGGGTATCTTGTCTCGTGCAATCGTTGTAGTAGACGAATCTGGTCAGGTTATCCATACTGAGCAAGTGGCGGAAACCGCTGATGAGCCAAATTATGAAGCTGTATTAGCCTTATTAGCTTAGTTTTGTACTAATCGAAAACTAAAAACCAGCCCTTTGAAGGGCTGGTTTTTTTATAGGTGGAGTGTCTTGTTAGCAGGCTACTTCCAAATAAAGGGCCCTGAGCCGTCTTTATTGACGCGCCACCATTGATCAGGATCCTGGTCGCCTTCTTCTTCCCAACCTTGGTAATTGCAGCGAACTTCATGCTCAAGAGCGGTAAATGCTTGTTGAGCGCATTCCATATCTGTCGACCATGGTGTTTTGTCAGAGTCAAACCAAATTGAGGTGAAGCGTTTTCCTGCAGCTTTTTCCAAAATGGTCACATTGATCTCTTGGCCTTGATGCGAGAGGGTTAATTTGACGCTGTCGCTTGTTACGTTTTGCTTATTGATGACGGTAAAGTCAGTATTAAGCCACTCGACTATCGTCTCGGTCGGACAAGACAAAACATAGATTTCAATATCAGGTTGCATTATCGTCATCCTTTTTGCTGATCATATGATAAAGCCTTAGTACACTCATAGAAAGGTAACCAATTAGGGTCCATAGTATACCAGCTCCAGAAACGATTAGACCAAATAAAGCTAGAACTTCTTGGCTAATGGAGCTGGTGATTACCTTGTCAGAAACCATGATTATCAGGGCGCCAAAGAGAAAAATAAGGCCTCCCTGTACCATTCTCATGATGGCCAGTTTTGGATTGTTGCCTAGCTTTAGGGCTAGGCGATGAAGAGACCTTTTAATTGACATGTTTTATTTTGTAAAAAGGTTTTCAAGGATTTTTTGATAGATGCTAGACAGCTGATTAAGGCTCTCTGCGTCAACACATTCATTGATTTGGTGGATGGTGGCATTGATAGGTCCTAGCTCCACGACTTGGGTACCCATTTTAGCAATAAAGCGGCCATCCGATGTCCCTCCAGAGGTAGATAACTCAGGAGTGATATCTACGGTATTTTGAACGGCATCGACAATAGCATCAACCAGCTCCCCTGGACGTGTTAAAAATGGTAGGCCATTGTAGGTCCAGTCAATATCGTAATTTAATTGGTGTTTATCGAGAATCTGAGTGACGCCCGCTTTTAATTTGTCGAAGTCTAACTCTGAAGAAAAGCGGAAATTGAACTGAGCCTTTAGCTCCCCTGGTACCACATTAGTAGCCCCTGTACCTGCTTGAATATTCGATACTTGAAAGCTGGTCGGAGGAAAGAAGTCATTGCCATCGTCCCATTGTGTATTGGCCATTTCGTCTAAGGCTGGGGCGGCTAAGTGGATTGGATTCTTGGCTAGGTGTGGGTAAGCAACATGACCCTGCTTGCCATAGACGGTTAAGTCTCCACTGAAAGAGCCACGGCGACCATTTTTTATGATGTCGCCAAGCTGCTTGGTGCTAGATGGTTCACCGACGATACACCACTCCATTTTTTCATCTCGTTCCATGAGGGTGTCGACAACTCTTGTTGTGCCGTCTACAAATGGACCTTCTTCATCGCTGGTAATCAAAAAGGAGATGTAACCTGGGTGGTTTGGGTTGGCTTTAACAAACCCTTCTACTGCAGTGATCATAGCGGCAAGGCTGCCTTTCATGTCAGCCGCACCTCGCCCATATAAAATGCCGTCAATAATTTCTGGCTTAAAAGGAGGAACTTTCCACTCCTGTTCTGGGCCAGAAGGAACCACATCGGTATGACCTGCAAAACACAGATTTGGGCCTGAAGTGCCCCGTTTGGCGTAAAAGTTTTTCACATCACCAAAGGGCATTTCTTCGACAGTAAAACCTAATGCCTTGAGTCTTTCTATCATAACATCTTGGCAACCTGCATCTTCAGGTGTAACAGAAGGGCGGGACATAAGATCAAGGGCGAGTTTGAGGGTTGGAGACAAGTCAGTCATTCTTTACCTTTGTGTTTGTTTTCGTTACCTTATAGGTTGTTTGCTATAATAGCAGAGCAATCCTTAAAGGTGGGGTTATGAAATTAGGTTCTACGCTTTTCTTGGTTTTGATGTTATCCGGTTGCAGTCTTTTTACCGAAAAGACGGTGGTTCAAGAGTCTTATTTTGTGCCTGTTATTCGCTCGGATATCTCATCTGCTGGTTATATTCCAAGTGTGACTCCTAATGTAAATCCAGGACGATCCAAAGAGCGTCCGAGGATTTATACACCGGTATTACGTTAAGAGCCAAATTTTTCGCAGTATACTGTCTCGTTGAAGCCTAGAATAAATTCACCGTTAGAAAGAATTAAAGGTCTTTTAACGATGGATGTGTTCTCAAGTATGATGTGAAGCGCCAATTCGTCATTCATGGCGTTTTTAACATCATCATCTAGTTTACGCCAAGTGGTACCACGCTTGTTAATCAGTACCTCCCAGCCCAGCTCGGTGAGCCATTGGTGTGCTAGTTGTTCTGTCAAAGCGCCTTTTTTGTAGTCATGGAATTCATACGCAAGTTGCTTTTCTTCCAGCCAGCGAAAGGCTTTCTTCATGCTGTCACAATTTTTTATGCCGTAAATTTGGATCATTTTCTGCCTTAAAGAGGCCGCTTTAACTTCGCTTAAAACGGCCTGTCCAGATTAGTTATGAGCGTGAAGGGCGTCGTTCAAAGCAATGGCAGCTTTGTTCGTTTTGCACTCAATCGCGCCAGTTTGAGAGTTGCGACGGAATAACAGATCATTTTGGCCTGACAGATCGCGGGCTTTCACCGTCGAGACCAGTTGATTGTCTTCGTCTAACACTTTTACTTTGGTGCCAGCGGTAATATATAGGCCCGCTTCAACCGTGCAACGGTCTCCTAAACCAATGCCAATACCTGCGTTCGCACCGATTAGGCATTGCTCTCCTACGCCAATGACAATGTTACCGCCACCAGACAAGGTTCCCATTGTAGAGCAGCCACCACCTAGGTCAGAGCCGTTACCAACAACAACTCCTGCAGAAATACGGCCTTCTACCATGCTGGTGCCTAATGTGCCTGCATTAAAGTTAACAAAGCCTTCGTGCATGACTGTAGTACCTTCACCTAGGTGTGCCCCAAGACGGATACGCGATGCATCACCAATACGAACGCCAGTTGGCACCACGAAGTTCACCATTTTAGGGAACTTATCTACGCTAAATACTTCAATTGTGCGGCCTTCCATACGTGCAGACAGTTGGCGATCGGCGAGCTCTTTTACATCGATAGGGCCTTCGCTTGTCCAGGCGGTGTTGACCAACAAGCCAAACATGCCGTCTAACACTGTGTTGTGTGGTTGTACTAAGCGCTGCGAAATAAGTTGTAGTTTTAGATACACTTCAGCAGGGTTGCTCGGTGCGCTATCTTCGGCTAATACACATAACACTACAGGCTGAGTAGAAGCTTTAAGGCGAGACGCCAGTTCAGCCTGTTCAATGTCACCGGCTTTGAGTAAGCTCATATGTAGGCGATTTAAATCACTTTCGTCCAACACTAAAGTGTCGTTACCAGTTTCGTAATTGGTGCTTTCAATTAAGGCATCAAGGGTTTCTTTAGTGATTTGCGTTTTAGGTGTTGGGTAGAAGACCTCTAGCCAATTGCCTTCTTTGTTTTGTGTGCCAATACCTAAACCGTAGGCGAAAAGAGTGTCGCTCATTCGTTATCTCCAAAATGTTTGCTGTTGCTTAAAATTAATTATTACTGATGACGTTTCACAAAATTGCAAATGCGTTGGGCTGCTTCTATGCACTCTGATTCTTCTGCTACCAGAGCCATGCGTACGTGCTTATTGCCCGGATTACCTGCTTTTGTGTCGCGTCCTAAATAGCTACCTGGTAAAACCAATACGGCTTCTTCTTGGTATAGTTTTATACAGAACTCTTCATCATCCATGTCTAGCTGTGGCCATAAATAAAAGCCCGCTTCGGGTTTCTGAACCGTCATTACTGGAGACAAAATCTCCAATACTTGTTGAAATTTACGAGTGTAGATTGCGCGGTTTTCTACGACATGCTCTTCATCATTCCAAGCGGTAATAGAGGCTTCTTGATGGTGGTTTGGCATGGCGCAGCCTTGATAGGTACGATACAGCAAAAAGGGTTTTAACAGTTCAGCATCGCCTGCTACAAAGCCAGAACGTAAACCTGGTAAATTTGAGCGCTTCGAAAGAGACTGAAAAATTAAACAGTGTTTATAATCTGTGTTGCCAAGTTGCTGACAAGCCTCTAACAAGCCTAAAGGTGCTGTGTCATCAAAGTAGATCTCTGAGTAGCATTCGTCAGCAATGATGGTGAAATCAAAGGTTTTAGCCTTTTCAAGTAAGTAGGCATATTCTTCTAAGGTAGTCACAGTGCCAGTTGGGTTGTTTGGTGAGCAAACAAACAGCATTTCGCAGTCTTGCCATACCTCATCGCTAACACTTTTATAGTCTATTTTGTAATGATGCTCCGCTGCACAAGGTAAGTAGTGTAAGCGAGCGTCAGCGAGAATGCCTGCGCCTTCATAAATTTGATAAAAAGGGTTAGGACTGACGACTAGAGGATTTGCTTTTCCACCAACGAGTGTTTGGGTAATGGCAAACAATGCTTCACGAGTACCAGTTACGGGCAGCACTTGTGTGTCGCTATCTAGTTGCTTTAATGAAAAGCGAGTCTTACACCAGTTTGCAATGGTGTCACGCAGATCTTTTTCGCCTTTTGTGGTCGGATATTTGCTCACACCAGATAGGCTCTTAGCTAGTGTATCTAAAACAATGCCTGGCGGCTGGTGCTGGGGCTCACCAATCGTCAGCTTGATGAGCGGTAACGCAGGGTTTGGCTGGGTATCTGCAAGTAGCTCAGCCAGTTTTTGAAACGGGTATGGGTGCAGTGAATGAATAAGTGGGTTCATTTAGTTTATTCCATAGACTGAGAGAAGCGGTCGATCTTTTCTTTAAGCAATTGACAAATGCTATCCATTTGGTCGCTGTCAGTGATTAGGTCGCCATTTTCTTCGGTAATATAAAAAGTGTCTTCAACTCGTTCGCCAATGGTGGCGATCTTGGCTTTATGAAGCATAATATTTTGATTCATAAAAAATTGACCAATGAGTGCCAGTAAGCCAGGTCGGTCAGGCGCGGTTACTTCTAAAGCAGACCACACTTCTTCTGGCTGACTAACGAAGTGGGCAGTTGCCGGGGAGTTGAAAATCTTTAAAATTCGTGGTGTATGACGTTGTACAACGCTGGCGTAAGAGTTAGGGGCATCAAGTTGTTCGGTAAGAGTTTCACGGATGAGGTTAATGCGAGTTTGATCTAGGTGTAAATCTGTGCTGTTCTCGTCGCTATCCATCACCACAAAAGTGTCTAGCGAGTAATGCGTGTTAGTGACACTGATTTTTGCGTCTAAAATGGTAAAACCAAGCTGCTCAAAAATAGCCGTAATAACGGCGAACAAGTGTCTGTTTATCTTGGTATAAATAAAGACTTTACTGGCGCCAGAAAAATTTCGACCTCCGAGCGGGGTGATGGCCACAAGGGGTTTTTCGCTAGGTGCGTGAGCCAAAATGGCTTCTGTGTTCCAAGCAATTTCATCGCCCGTGGAGCGAATAAAATATTCGTCTTCAATGGTTTGCCAGAGCTGCTCGGCAACGACGAGATCTATGTTTTTTTCAATTAGAATTTCGAGTGCACGTTGTTTGTGCTCATCGCTCAGCATTTCAGCATCAATTGGCGCATCCAAGCCGCGTCGTAAGGCGCGTTTGGTTTCCAAATATAATTGGCGCATAAGAGAGGCGCGCCAACTATTCCACATGGTGGGGTTAGTTGCATTGATGTCTGCTACGGTAAGAATGAACAAATAATCAAGGTGCTCTTGATCTTTCACAAAACTGGCAAATTCCCAGATGACTTCTGGGTCCGAAATGTCCTTGCGTTGTGCGGTAACCGACATATAGAGGTGGTTGCGCACTAGCCAAACGATAAGGTCAGTGTCTCTCTTTGATAAGCCATGTTGCTCACAAAAGGCTTGTGCGTCAACGCAACCAAGTTCCGAGTGATCTCCGCCACGCCCTTTGGCAATATCATGATATAAACCGGCAATGTAGAGTAGTTCTACATTAGGTATGTGGCGAATGGCCTGTGAAGATATAGGAAATGTCTGCCTTGCCTCCGGAAGCCTGAGGCTACGTAAGTTTTCTACTAACTGTAGAGTGTGTGCATCAACCGTATAGATATGAAATAAATCGTGCTGCATTTGGCCAATAATGGCGCCAAATTCGGGGAGATAGCGACCAAGTAAGCCAAGGTGTTTCATGGAGCGTAAAATGCTGGTAAGTCGATAGCGGCTGGCGATTATTTCTAAGAATAGATCTGTGTTGGTCTTGTCTTGGCGGAAGTCGTCATCAATTAGGTCTAGGTTGTCTCGTAATTGGCGCATGGTGTTAGCGCGAATGCCCTGAATATTCTCGTGCTGTCCAAACAGAACGTAGAGTTCGAGCATGCAAGAAGGGGTGTCTTGAAAAAGGTTTTCTCTTCGTGCTTCCAATTGACTATTAAACACTTGGAAGCGCTCGTTAATTATGAAGACATTCTCTTCTGCGTTAGTAGGAAGAAAAGCTTCTTCAAAATGTTGAAGCAATAGGTCATTGAGCTGCTGAATTGCAGCAACACTTTGGTAGTAGCCTTGCATAAAGCGTTCAACATTACGCTTTAGATCTAGGTCATCAAAGCCAAAGAGCTTCGCGAGGGTTCTTTGGTGGTCAAATAGCAGTCGATCTTCTTTGCGCCCCGCTATGGTGTGTAAGGCCCATCGAATACGCCACAAGTGACCCACTGCACCTTTTAGCTGCACGTATTCTTCTTCTGACAGGAAGTTTTCTTCAATGAGTTGGCTTAGTCTGTGAGTGCCCAGGTGGCGCTTTGCTACCCAATCAATAACCTGCATATCACGCAATCCACCTGGGCACTCTTTGAGGTTAGGTTCAAGGTTGTAAGCGGTGTTCTGGTATTTGTTGTGGCGTTGCTTCTGTTCTTCTAGCTTGGCTTGAAAAAAAGAGTGGCCATCCCACATGTGTTGCACATCAACTTGAGCTTTGAGTTCGTTTAAAATCTGCTCCGGCCCAAACAAGGTGCGAGACTCTATTAGATTGGTGATTACCGTGATGTCATCGGCGGCGAGTGAGGCGCATTCCGCAATGGTGCGCACGCTATGTCCAACATCTAGGTTGATGTCCCATAAAAACGTAATAAAAGCTTCGAGTTTCTCGGTTGGGAGGTCTGATTTATCAGCACTGAGGATGAGTAAGTCAATATCTGATTTAGGGTGTAGCTCTCCGCGTCCGTATCCTCCCACCGCAATTAAGCTCACCTGTGCTTCTTGATCTAAGCCTTTGGCGATCCAAACAGCCTTTAGGGCTTCGTCATAAACGATGGAAAGGCCTTTAACGAGTTTTTCTATAGGATAAAGAGAATGAAATAAGTCGTTATAGGCGTCGGTTGTCTCCTTGAGTACCTGTTTATAGTAGCTGATAGGACAATTAGGATCTGACAGTGTTTTTATTTCTTCAGGTGTTAATAGCGGCGGAGCGTCTGGAAAAGCAGGGAAACCCATATCAAATGCCTCGGAAAATGCTAAGGAAAAGTAACCATGTTGTGCTGATTATTGTGTCAGCCTAATTGGCGCTTTGCTAGGCAAAGCGCGTTTCTTCAGGGCGTCGAGTTAATACTTCCACACCCTCTGTTGTGACTAAAAGAGTGTGTTCATATTGTGCCGACAAGCGACCATCTTTAGTTTTGGCTATCCAATTGTCTAACCCTGTGTGTTTGACCGATTTTTTACCAGCATTGATCATTGGCTCTATGGTAAATGTCATACCTTCTTCAAGTACATAGCCTGTGCCGGGTTTTCCATAGTGGGCTACTTGGGGCTCGCCGTGAAATGTGGTCCCTATGCCGTGGCCACAGTATTCTTCTACAACAGAGTAGTGGTGTTTATGAGCATAAGCTGCGATGGCTGCGCCAATGTCGCCTAGTCGTGCGCCTGGTTTTACCATATCGATCGCAAGGTATAGGCTTTCCTGAGTGATTTTGGCGAGACGCTCTGCGTGAGGCAATGGTTGGCCTGCAAAGAACATTTTGCTGGTATCCCCATAGTAGCCATCTTTAATGATGGTAATATCAATGTTAACCACATCGCCTTTTTTCAGAGCTTTGTCGTTTGGAATGCCGTGACAAATGACATCGTTAACGGATGTACAACATGATTTTGGAAAGCCGTGGTAGTTCAGGGGCGCTGGAATGGCGCCTTGGGTCCCAACAATGTAGTTGTGGGCAATAATGTCTATTTGCTCTGTCGTAACACCTGGTACAACGAATTCCTCAAGCATAACCAAAACGTCTGCAGCCAGCTTACCTGCCGTGCGCATGCCCTCAATGTCGCTGATATCTGTAAAGCGTGTCGCAGCGCTGCGTGGTGTTGCTGCTGGGCAGGTTAAACGACCGTCTTTGGTCAATTCTTCGACTTTTTGTAGGATTTCATTACTCATAATAAAACTGTCTTAATTTAATGCTATCAATGTTGGTGGCTATTCTACATGACTTAGCTGCGATTATCGCCACCTTAGGTGAAAAAACAGAAGCTAAGTGCAGAATGTGACGGCGAAGTCTTTTTGTTTTGGGTGGGATGTGGTATAAAACGCCCGCTTGAATAACGATCTTGTTAGCCAAGTGACAATCTATTAAAAACTAACGATCTTGCCACATAAAAAAGAAGTGTCTGGGGTGTCATTGGTTGCTTTAAACCTTGTTTGACTGATGCTTTGAGTTGGTAAGCTAAATAACCCAAATGAAAGGAAAGTAAAATGCCTACAGTTTCTATGCGCGACCTATTACAGGTTGGTTCACACTTTGGTCACCAAACTCGTTACTGGAACCCAAAAATGAAGCCATTCATCTTTGGTGCTCGTAACAAGATTCATATCATCAACCTTGAGCATACTGTTCCAGCTCTTAATGAAGCTCTAGAGCTTGTTAAGAAAATGGCTGAAAACAAAAACAAGGTGTTGTTTGTTGGTACTAAGCGTGCTGCGTCTAAAACAATCAAAGAGCAAGCTATTCGCTCTGGTATGCCTTACGTAAACCACCGTTGGTTAGGTGGTATGTTGACTAACTACAAAACAATCCGTACTTCAATCAAGCGTCTGCGTGACCTTGAAGGACAAATGACGGATGGTACTTTCGACAAGCTGACTAAAAAAGAAGCTTTGATGCGTACTCGTGAGCTTGAAAAACTTGAGCTTTCTATGGGTGGTATCAAGGACATGGGTGGTCTGCCTGACGTATTGTTCGTAGTTGATGTAGATCACGAGCGTATTGCTATCAAAGAAGCAAACAAATTGGGTATCCCTGTTATCGGTATCGTTGATACTAACAGTAACCCAGATGGTATCGATTACATCATCCCAGCAAATGACGATGCTATTCGCGCTGTTCAATTGTACGTTTCTGCTTTCGCAGATGCTGTATTAGAAGGCCGTGCGGAAACAGCTGGAAGCGCTGACGAATTCGTTGAAGTAAGCGAAGCTGCTGCAGAAACGACTACTGAAGCGTAATAGCACGTAAAGTGTCATGGTTTCAAAAGGGAGGTTGTTGCCTCCTTTTTTAAATTTGCATTGTATTAAAGAGGAATTGACATGGCCGCAGTATCTGCAGCATTAGTAAAAGAGCTACGTGAGCGTACTGGCTTAGGCATGATGGAGTGTAAAAAAGCACTTGTCGCTGCTAACGCTGATATCGAAGTAGCAATCGAAGAGCTTCGTAAATCAAGTGGTATGAAGGCTGCTAAAAAAGCAGGTCGTACTGCAGCAGAAGGTACTATCGTTATGCGTGTTGCTGACGATGCATCTTACGGCGTATTGGTTGAAGTCAACTCTGAAACAGATTTTGCTTCTCGTGACGAAGGGTTCGTTGCTTTTGCAAACAAAGTTGCTGATGTTGTTTTCGAAACAAAAGAAACTAACATGGAAACTTTGCTTGCTGGTGAAATCGGTGAGGCGCGTGAAGCTTTGGTTCAAAAAATCGGTGAAAACATCACGCCACGTCGTGCTGTGATCATTGAAGGTGGTCTGATTGGCGGTTACCTACACGGTAATGGTCAAATTGCTGTGCTTTCTCAGTTGGAAGGCGGTGATGCAGAATTAGCTAAAGATGTTTCTATGCACGTGACAGCTGTTGCTCCACGCGTTGTTAAAGGCGAAGACATGCCTGCAGACATCCTAGCGAAAGAAGAAGAGATCATTCGTGCGCAGCCAGATATGGCGGGTAAGCCTGCTGAAATCGTTGATAAGATGATTGTTGGTCGTATCAAGAAATTCTTGGCAGAAAACAGCTTGCTAGAGCAACCTTTCGTTAAGAACCCAGAAATCAAAGTGGGTCAACTTGTGAAAGATGCTGGTGCTACAGTTACTTCATTCGTTCGCTTGGAAGTGGGTGAAGGTATTGAAGTTGAAGATGTAGACTTCGCAGCAGAAGTGGCGGCACAGCTTAAAGGCTAAGCCCCAACTCTTTGTTGTACGAAAAATAAAAGGGGCAGTTTACTGCCCCTTTTTATGATATGCGAATTACTTTAGTTAAGTCTGTGGTCTTAAATAAGGTATTCTTATAAAGAAACCATTGCCGGAGGTTGATATGTCCAACGAAAAAAATCCAAATTACAAACGTATACTTCTAAAGTTGAGTGGTGAAGCCCTAATGGGGGATGAAGCCTTTGGTATTGACCCAAAAGTATTAAACCGTATTGCCCTTGAAATCGGTCAGCTTCGCGGTATTGGTGTAGAGGTTGGTATTGTAATAGGTGGTGGTAATCTCTTTCGTGGTCAGGCTCTAAGTCAAGCGGGTATGGATCGTGTAACGGGAGATCACATGGGAATGTTGGCAACCGTAATGAATGCTTTGGCTATGCGCGATGCGTTAGAGCGTGCAAATATTGCAACACGAGTGATGTCTGCAATCACTATGACGGGCATTGTTGAACCTTACGACCGCCGTCGTGCCATGCGACTCATGAAAGAAGGTGATGTGTTGATCTTCTCTGCGGGAACCGGTAACCCATTTTTCACTACAGACTCTGCCGCATGTTTGCGCGGTATTGAGGTAAATGCTGATGTGGTGTTAAAAGCAACAAAAGTAGATGGTGTTTACTCCGCCGACCCAATGAAAGACCCAGAAGCCGTGAAATATGATACATTAGGCTATGATGAAGTTTTAGAAAAACAGTTAGGCGTCATGGACTTGACTGCAATATGTCTAACCCGTGACCACAATATGCCAATTCGAGTTTTCAATATGAATAAGCCGGGCGCCTTGGTGAATATCATGGTAGGTGGTAATGAAGGCACTCTGATTAAGTGAGGAAATTATGATAAACGAAATTTTAAAAGACGCTGAAGAGCGCATGAGTAAAGCGGTTTCGTCTGTAGAATCAGCATTCAAAAAAATTCGTACCGGACGAGCGCACCCGAGTATTTTGGACTCAGTAAAAGTGAATTATTACGGCTCTGATACACCGCTTAGTCAGGTTGCTAATATCACGGTAGAAGATGCCCGTACCCTAGGGGTTTCTCCATGGGAGAGTAACCTTGTTCCTGAAATCGAAAAAGCCATCATGAAGTCAGATCTTGGTTTGAATCCAGCTACAAATGGTAACCTTATCCGCATTCCAATGCCTGCGTTAACAGAAGAGACTCGCCGTAACTATTTCAAGCAAGCTAAAAGCGAAGCGGAAAACGGTCGTATCGCTATTCGTAACATACGCCGTGATGCAAATGGCAACTTAAAGGACCTAGTAAAAGAAAAAGAGATTTCTGAAGACGAAGAACGTCGTGGTCAAGATCAAGTGCAAAAAGTAACTGATAAGTTTGTTGCGCAAGTAGAAGAGCGTCTTGCTGCGAAAGAAAAAGACTTAATGGAAATTTAATGAAGAAGACGAGTTAGAGGGGGCTCCCTCTGGCTCGTTTTTTTTATTCTATAGGGTAATACTATGTCTGATCTGGCATCTATAGGGGATGATACACTTCCTGTGCCTGCTCATATTGCCATTATTATGGATGGTAATAATCGCTGGGCTAAGAAAAAACATCTACCGAGTATCGCTGGGCACACTGCGGGAGCAGGGGCGGTGCGCAGAACCGTTGAGGCTGCCGCGAAGGCGGGTGTTAAAGTGCTTACCTTGTTTGCGTTTTCGAGCGAGAATTGGACTCGTCCCAAGGTAGAAGTTGACGCCTTGATGAGTCTCTTTATGCGCTCTTTAAAAAAAGAACAAAAGCGTCTAAGTGAGTATGGTATACGCTTGCAGGTGATGGGCGATGTCGGTGGTTTTAGTCCCGCTTTGCAGCAACAGATTGCCAAGGTTGAAGAGGCCACAAAAGATAACTCTGGCATGGTGTTGGTGATTGCGGCAAATTATGGCGGTCGATGGGACATAGCTCAAGCGGCTCAAAAATTGGCCCAAAAAGTGGCTCTCGGTGAAATTCAAGCGGAAGACATAAATGAAACCCTGCTCGCAGAGCAAATGTGTTTAGCTGACCTCCCCTCGCCTGATTTACTTATTCGAACCTCAGGTGAAGAGCGAATCAGTAATTTTATGTTGTGGCAGACAGCCTACTCAGAATTTGTATTTCTTCCTGTGTTATGGCCAGATTTTGATCAGTCTCATTTTGATCAGGCTTTACAAAAATTTTGGTCTCGTCAACGACGATTTGGTGGACGATAAATCATGTTACTACCCCGTATCCTAAGTGCCATCGTAATGGCTGTACTATTCATCTGTGCTGTTTTTGTTTTGGATGAGTTGAATTTTGTATTGGCCATTGTTGCTGTGGTGTTGGTTGCGGGATGGGAGTGGGCTCGTCTTGCTGGTGTCGTGTCGCAGTTAGGGCGTTGTCTCTATGGTATGGTTATTGGTGGCACCTGTTTGGTGTTATTAAACACAGGAATAGCTTCGATCAGTTTGTACATTGCGCCTTTGCTTTGGTTGCTTGCTCTTTACTGGGTAACTCAATATCCAAGTTTGCTGGTTTGGCAACATGCCTTAGTGCGCTTGTTTTTTGGTGCCGCTGTGCTAGTGACCACATGGGCCGCATTGGCTGTACTTAGACAATCGGATCTTTTTGTTGTTTGGGTGCTCTTGCTGATGGGGCTGATCTGGGGGGCCGATTCCGGAGCTTATTTTGCAGGCAAACTATTTGGCAAAAGAAAATTAGCGAAGCATGTCAGTCCTGGTAAATCATGGGAAGGCGTGATTGGCGGAATTGTCTTAACTCAGCTAGGTGTCGCCTTGTTTGCTTCGCTAACCAGTGTGAGTGTGCAGTGGCCTATATTGGCTGTTATTGCGCTTGTGACCGCCTCTGTTTCTGTATTGGGTGATCTAACAGAAAGCTTGTTTAAACGACATGAAGGCGTAAAAGACTCCAGTCAGCTGATTCCTGGTCATGGCGGTGTCATGGATCGCGTAGATAGCCTAACAGCCGCAGCGCCATTATTTGTACTTATGATGAATCTAGTTGGGTGGTTGTAATGCAAGGAGTTTGTATTCTCGGTGCAACAGGTTCCATAGGCCAAAGCACCCTAGACATCATTGCGCAGCATCCTGATAAATTCACGCTGGTAAGTGCGTCGGCTCATTCTAATGTTGAGAAAATGGCCGCTATATGTGAGCAATTTAGGCCTCAGCGAGTGGTTATGGGCTCAGAGCAAGCCAGTCATGCGCTGCAAGTTTTATGTGGTGATTTGCCCATTTCATTTGAGTGGGGCGATGAGGCTCTTGATAGCATTGCCGCAGATGAACAAGTAGACCAGTTAATGGCCGCTATTATGGGGTTTGCCGGATTGCGACCGACCCTGGCAGGTATCCGTGCTGGTAAGCGTATATTGTTGGCGAATAAAGAATCGCTAGTCACAGCCGGTAAACTCTTTATGGACGAGGTGAAAGCCCATAACGCCTGCTTGTTGCCAATTGACAGTGAGCACAATGCGATTTACCAAAGTCTGCCTCAAAACGAAGTAGGGGCCCATAAGCGCGATGTTGCTAAAGTGATCTTAACGGCTTCAGGTGGGCCATTTCGTACTTGGTCACTAGAAGAAATGGCAACAGTCACTCCTGAGCAAGCTTGCCAGCACCCCAATTGGTCAATGGGCCAAAAAATTTCTATTGATTCCGCTTCATTAATGAATAAAGGGTTAGAGTTAATCGAAGCCTGTTGGTTATTTGATGTTACCCCTGATGAGGTAGAGGTCGTTGTTCATCCTGAAAGCATTATTCATTCTATGGTGTCGTATGTAGATGGTTCTGTTATCTCGCAAATGGGTAACCCAGATATGAAGATTCCCATTGCGTATGGAATGACATGGCCAGATCGAGTCACCACTCAGGTGCCTGCCTTAGATTTGGTAAAGGTGTCGCAACTGAATTTTGAAGCCCCAGATTTGCAACGCTTTCCAAACCTTGCTTTGGCTGCACAAGCTTGGACTCTTGGTGGTACCGCAATGGCTGCTCTAAATGCTGCTAATGAAGTGGCAGTCGCTGCTTTTCTAAAGCAAGAAATTGCTTTCTTACAAATTGCCACTGTTAACGCTAAGGTTTTGGCGTTACATGATGTGCAACCTGTCGACTCATTAGATCGTGTTTTCGAAGCGGATCAATCTGCGCGTCAATTAGCTCAATCAATTATTGCGGAAGGGAACTTGTCGTGATCCAGAGTATTCTTTCTATCGTCGTAGCCTTAGGTGTTCTGATTACTTTTCATGAGTTTGGTCATTACTATATTGCACGCCGTTGTGGCGTTAAAGTGCTGCGCTTTTCGGTTGGTTTCGGAAAGCCTATCTACCGTTATGTCAATAAAGCTGGAACAGAGTTTACTCTTGCTCTTATTCCTCTAGGTGGCTATGTCCGTATGTTGGACGAGCGTGAAGCAGAGGTACCTGAGGCGTTAAAGCCTCAAGCCTTCAACAATAAGACTGTTTGGCAACGTATTGCGATTGTGGCGGCTGGGCCCTTGGCCAATTTCCTTCTCGCGATTGCTATTTATGCAATTGTTGCACTGATGGGAATTCAGTCTCTTGCACCTAAAGTTGGCCAAATCCTTGACCACTCTCCAATATCTCAAACACAGATTCAAGCTGGCGATGAGCTGGTTTCCATTGACGGAGAGAAAGTTTATTCATGGGAAGATGTAAATTTAGTGTTAGCGAGCTTGATTGGAAAAAGTGAAGCTATTAATGTTCGTTATCAGGCTTCTAATGTCAGTGGTTTGATAGAGGACGACGTA
This sequence comes from Marinomonas epiphytica, assembly GCF_054780655.1. Lineage (NCBI taxonomy): Bacteria > Pseudomonadati > Pseudomonadota > Gammaproteobacteria > Oceanospirillales > Oceanospirillaceae > Marinomonas > Marinomonas epiphytica. Next base: position 63,269 of record NZ_BAAGVX010000039.1, on the reverse strand, counting down.
CAGCTAGAGCGTTGGTTAGTTGGGCAAGAGCCGAGTAATTTAATTCAAGCTTTTGGTATTTCCCCATGGCAACCTGAGCTGGTTCCTGTGATTGCCAGAGTGGTGGAGAATGGAGCGGCTGCAAAAGCAGGCTTTTTAGCTGGGGATACCGTTCTCGCTATTGACTCTAAGGTCGTGAGGAACTGGTCAGAAGTGGTTGCTCGCGTGCAACAAAGTCCTCAACAGACTTTGTCTGTTAGGGTGCTAAGAGAAGGCTCAGAAAGGGAGTTATTGCTTGTTCCCCTGGTTACGGAACGTGATGGTAGGGAAATCGGGTATGCTGGTTTGGCTGTGGTTCCTCCTCAGTGGGACGAAAGCCTGGTTAGAGAACGCAACTACGGCCTAATTGAGTCTGTTGTTTATGGTATAAATCAAACCTGGCGGATGGTTTCATTAACTGTATCCTCTGTTGTAAAAATGGTTCAAGGTTTTATCTCTGTTGATAACCTGTCTGGGCCTATTACTATTGCGAAAGTGGCCAGTGCTTCTGCGGAGTCTGGGGTGCAGCCGTTTTTGAAATTTATGGCTTATTTAAGTGTGAGCCTTGGTGTGCTGAATTTATTGCCCATTCCAATGTTAGATGGTGGGCATTTATTATTTTTTGGTATTGAAGCGGTGCGCCGTAAACCTGTTTCTGAAAAAGTGCAGGGGTTGGCTTACCGAATTGGTGCTTCGTTATTGTTTGCTTTAATGGCTATCGCCATATTTAACGATATTGCCCGCTTGTAGAGAGGTATATGTGAAGTTTGTTTCAGCGCTGTTGGTTGCTTTGGTAAGTGCGCAATGTTTGGCAGAAAATGTAAAAGATGTACGTATTGATGGCTTGGTGCAAATGCCATCAGAGCGAGCTTTCGATATTATTGGTTTTCAACAGGGGCAAGAGTATGACTCTGGCAACGTCTATCAAGCCATTAATGGTCTGTTTGAAACAGGCTACTTTAGTAACGTTGATGTCTATGAAGACAATGACTTACTCATTTTTGATGTGACTGAGCGCCCTTCAATTGGTTTACTAACCATTGAAGGTAATGATTTGATTAGTACAGAGGATCTAGAACGAGGCTTGAAGCTTTCTGGACTTGAGCAAGGGGAAATTTATCAGCCCCAGACATTAAACCAAATAGAGCAAGAGTTGCAGCGTCAATACTTTGCCCTTGGCCGTTATAGTGCGAAGGTCAATTTGCAACTTGAAGAAATGCCTCGTAATCGAGTGGCCATTACCTTGGATATTGATGAAGGTGAAACGGCTAAAATTGTCCATATCAATATAGTGGGTAATAACAGTTTCCCTGATGAAGAGCTTACTAAAGACTTTGAGTCAGGAACAGGGTCCTGGAATCCATTTAGTTCAGCTGATGAATATGCTAAAGCGAAAATTGACGGGGATATCGGAAAGTTAAGAAGCTTTTATCTGGATCGCGGTTATCTTGATTTTAATGTCGTTTCTAGTCAGGTGAGCTTGTCGCCTAACAAAGAAAATGTATATGTTGTTATTAATGTCGATGAAGGAGAGGTATACCACATAAATGATGTATCGTTGAGTGGTAGTTTACCGATAACAGAAGATAGAATTTGGCAACATATTGACCAAAAAGCAGGGGATGTCTTTTCTCGCAGTCAGGTGACCGAGATCATTGAGAATGTCTCTACCGAGCTAGGTGACAGCGGATACCTATTTGCTAACGTTAATGTTATTCCAAATAAGCACGACGATCTTAGTGTGGACCTAAGTTATCAGATTGCCCCTGGTCCTAAGGTCTATGTGCGCCGTATTAATTTTAGTGGTAACAGCGAAACCCAAGATGAAGTGTTGCGTCGTGAAATGACCCAGTTTGAAGGGGCGTTGGCGAGCCATTCAGATATTCAAGCCTCTAAACGTGGTATAGAACGTTTAGGCTTCTTCGCCAGTGTTGATTTACGAACTCGCCCTGTGCCAGGGACAACCGATCAAGTAGATCTAGATGTGGTTGTACAAGAACAGGCTTCAGGCAGTATTCAGGCTAGTGTAGGGTATTCACAAGAAGACGGCACGGTTTTAGGTTTTGGTGTGTCCAAGCGAAACTTCTTAGGGACAGGTAATAAGCTTTCTTTCAATGCTTCGCGTTCAGATTCCTCAGAAGATTACTCCATTTCTTATGACAACCCCTATTTCACGGTAGACGGGGTAAGTCGTGGTGTGCAGGCTTTTTACCAAACCAGTAACCATGACGACGATGATGTGGAAGATTACGACCTTGATCGCATCGGTGTAGGCTTATCTTATGGCTACCCAATTTCGAGTACCCAACGATTAACCTTTGGCGTTACAGTAAAAGAAACTACGGTAAATCTTGGCTATGACCCTTCTAATGAAACCAGCGATTATGTTGAGACGAATGGCAATAATTATGATGACATTATTGCATCATTAACTTGGAGTGATAACGATTTAATTGGTGGTATCTTGCCAACCAATGGTTATTCAACAAGTGCTAGCTTACAGGTCGCTACCCCTGCAGGTGATCAGCAATATGCAAAATTAGGATTAACCTCTCAACGTTATTGGAATATTCGTAATTCTAATTTATGGCTATTCCGCTTGAAGACCCGTTTAGGCTATGGCACTGGCTATGGCGACACAGATGCTTTACCTTTCTTTGAAAACTACTTTGCTGGTGGTTCGCAAAGTGTAAGAGGGTTTGAATCTTCTTCGTTAGGGCCGCAGAATTCATATGACGATGATGATACAGACACTTCTGCTCTTGGTGGTAATATACTGATTACAGGAACCGCAGAATTAATCTTCCCATTACCCATGGTGGAAGATCATAACTCTGTTCGAACCTCATTGTTCTTAGATGCTGGTAACGTCTTTACAGACCACTGTTTCACCGGGAATGAAAATTGTGAGGAAGGTGTGGATTTAGGTGAGATTCGTTACAGCGTTGGACTAAGCTGGACTTGGATCACGCCTGTTGCTCCTCTGTCCTTTAATTTCGCTCGACCGATTAATGATAAAGAAGGCGACAGTACTGATTTCTTCCAATTTCAGTTAGGTACTACTTTTTAATTAAACTATTATAAACAAGGATATAACATGAAAAAGCTTTACGCCGCGTTTATTTGCTTACTGTTAATCGGTAGTGTACAAGCAACAGAAGTGGCTGTTGTGGATTTCGAAAGAGCTTTATGGAGTAGTAAAATAGGTCAACCCATTGTTGAAGATTTGCAAATGCAAGAAACGACAATAGAGGGTGCGGCGAAAGACTTTCAGCAGAAACTAGCGGCCATGAAAGAAGAAGCTGACCGTAATGCGTTAACCATGAGTGCGGAAGACAAGCAAAAGAGTCAAACTGCTTTTAATTACGCAAGAGATAACTACTCAAAACAGCTTCAAAGAATGCGCCAAGCTCTTGCTCAAGATAAGCAAAAAGCGCTGAGATCTTTGTTACCTCAAGGTGAAGCCGCTTTAAAGGCATTAATAGAAGCTCAAGGTTTAGATTTAGTGCTGAATCGTCAAGTCAGTATTTATGCTGGTGCTAATGTCGATATTACGAATGAGCTAGTAAAACAAATTAACAAGGATAACTGATTGTATGGGTTATAGTTTGGCAGAGCTGGCAAGTAAGGTTCAGGGGGAAGTATATGGTGACCCTCAATGGATGATTGAAAGCTTAGGTACACTACAGTCAGCTGATGCTAAACAATTAAGTTTTTTAGCTAACCCTAAATATGCAAGCCAGCTTGCCACATCTTCAGCAGGTGCTGTCTTAGTCAAATCCTTAGATCTTGCTAAACAAACCAATAATGCCATTGTTGTGGCTAACCCCTATCTGGCCTTCGCTCAGCTTACCCAGCTTTACCTTCCCACTACTGTTTGTTGGCAGGGAATTCATGACTCGGCAGTGATTTCCTCCAGCGCGAGCATTGGTGAGCAGGTAGTCATCGGCCCAAACGTTGTAATAGACGACGATGTTGTTATTGGTGCAGGTTCTACCATTGGTGCTGGTTGTGTCCTTTCGCGGGGGAGTCAAATTGGAGAAGGGTGTCAGCTTTATCCTAACGTTACCCTTTATCACGATGTTTGTGTGGGGAGGCAGTGCATTGTCCACAGTGGTGCGGTGATTGGCGCCGACGGCTTTGGTTTCGCCCCCCAATCAAATGGTTGGCAGAAGATTCACCAACTGGGTTCTGTGACCATTGGCGACCAAGTGGAAATCGGCGCGAATACCACCATTGACCGTGGCGCGATCGAAAATACCCAAATTGGCAATGGGGTCAAAATTGATAATCAAGTTCAAATTGCTCATAACGTCATAATTGGGGATAATAGCGCTATTGCGGGTGGTGTTTTAATAGCGGGTAGTGTTGAGATAGGGCAGTTTTGCACTATTGCTGGCGGTGTTGGTATTGCTGGTCATCTATCTTTAACAGACCGAGTGCATGTCACCGCTTTAAGTCTTATTAGTCATTCAATTACTGAGCCTGGATCTTATTCTTCGGGTACGGGAATGGAACCAAGCTCAAAGTGGCGCCGCACTGTGGCTCGCTTACGCCGCATAGACGAAACAGCGAAACAAGTTTTGCAATTAAAAAAGCAAGTTAATAAGTTATTAGATAAGGTTGAAATTAAATGATGGACGTAAAGGAAATTCGCCAATACTTACCCCACAGGTACCCGTTTTTATTGGTTGACCGTGTGACAGAACTTAACATTAGTGAGTCCATCGTTGCGTACAAAAATGTTACGGTAAATGAGCCTTTTTTCAATGGTCACTTTCCAGATCACCCAGTAATGCCTGGTGTACTAATTATTGAGGCAATGGCACAGGCTGCGGGAATCCTAGGTTTTAAAACAATGGATAAGACGCCTCAAGACGGATCTATTTATTATTTTGTCGGTTCTGATAACCTACGTTTTAAGCGTCCTGTTGTACCAGGTGATAAATTACAACTGGAAGCTAAAATTTTGACTGAAAAGCGCGGTATTTGGAAGTTCGAATGTAAAGCGACCGTAGACGGTGAGCTTGCTTGTTCCGCAACTATTTTGTGTGCAGACAGGAAAGTATAGTGGCAATACACCCAACAGCTATTGTTGATCCAAAGGCTGAAATCGACCCCAGTGTCGAGATAGGCCCTTTTTCGGTGATCGGCCCTGATGTGCGCATTGGGGCTAACACCAAGGTAAAATCTCATGTGGTGATAAACGGCCATACTGAGATAGGTGCACATAATGAAATTTATCAGTTTGCTTCGGTTGGAGAAGCAAACCAAGATAAAAAGTACAAAGGTGAGCCAACAAAATTGGTTGTTGGTGATCATAATGTCATTCGCGAAAACGCCACTATCCATCGCGGTACCATTCAAGATCAAGGGGTGACTCGCATTGGTAGTCACAACTTATTTATGGCCAGCACCCATGTAGGCCATGACTGTATAGTCGGCGACCATAATATTTTGGCCAACTATGTGGCTTTAGCTGGCCATGTGAAAGTAGGCAATAATGTTATTTTGGGTGGCTATACGGGGATTCACCAATTTTGCCAAGTAGGCTCATACAGCATGTGTGGTATGGGTTCTATGGTGTCGAAAGATGTGCCTATGTTCATTATGGTATCGGGTAATCCATCTAAAGCTCATGGCATGAACTTTGAGGGAATGCGCCGCCGTGGTGTACCTAATGAGGTGATTAAAGCGCTACGACAGGCTTATAAAACCGTTTATCTGAAGAGCTTAACGCTCGAAGCATCTTTAGAAAGTATTGAGCAAAGTGATATCTATCAAGTGTCTGAAGTAGAGAGCTTTGTCGCTTCTATCAGACGTTCAACGCGCGGTATCATTCGCTAATAGGTGTTATCTAGCACCGCCAATTTATAGAAACCTCGTCATTGTTCGGGGTTTTTTTATTAGAGATTTCCACTATGAGTACAATGCTAGCCCCTAGATATGTCTTGGTGGCAGGGGAAGCGTCCGGTGATATTCTAGGCGCTAACCTTATGGCCTCCATCAAAGCCATGCAACCCGACGCTATTTTTGAAGGCATTGGTGGCCCATTAATGGCCGCTCAAGGTCTAGTTAGTCGTGTGCCAATGGATCGTTTGTCAGTGATGGGGCTGGTAGAAGTACTTGGGCGCTTAAGAGAGTTACTTGGTATTCGTAAAAGCCTTCTACAAGACTGTCTTAAAAATCCTCCCAATGCTTTTATTGGTATTGACTCTCCTGATTTTAATTTGCCACTTGCACGTAAATTAAAACAAGCTGGCATCCCTACCGTTCATTATGTCAGCCCATCTGTGTGGGCTTGGCGTCAAAAACGTATTTTTAAAATTAAAAAGTCAGTAGATCTCATGCTGGCACTGTTTCCATTTGAAATGCCCATTTATCAGCAACATGGTATCCCTGTGGTTTGTGTTGGGCATACCTTAGCAGATGAAATTCCTTTAGAAAGTGATGTAGACAAAGCGCGACAAAGTTTGGGGTTAAGTGCATTAGAGGAGCCTGTTTTCGCTATTCTACCCGGTTCACGAGAAGGCGAAGTTTCTCGGCTTGCCCCTTTATTCGCTGATACCATGGTGCAGATCAAAAATAAGCTTCCAAATGCGAGTTTTTTAATCCCTGCAGCGAACCCAGAGCGGCAGCAGCAAATAGAAAGTATTCTGGCTGAGAAAGGGGTTCAGGCATGTTTAATTGCTGGCCAGTCTCGTACTGTGATGGCTGCTGCCGATGCCGTATTGCTAGCATCTGGCACGGCGGCCTTGGAAACCATGCTGGTAAAAAGACCTATGGTAGTTTCTTATCGAGTCAACAAGCTTACATGGGCTATTATGAAACGTATGATTAAGGTGCCATATGTTTCTTTACCTAATTTACTTTCTAACCAGACTCTCGTGCCAGAGCTTCTTCAGGATGAGGCGACGCCAGAAAACCTTGCCCAGCAACTGGTTGATACTTGGCGAGGTTTTGTGAACGATGACAATATTCAGCAAGAATATTTTGCTCTTCACAAGATGCTAAAAAAAGATGCCGGTAAAGTGGGTGCTCAAGCGATTATTGAGATGCTGGATAACAAGCAAGCGGAGTCGTCATGTTAGAGCCATTTGAAAGTGATATTTATCAAGGCAGTTTGCTCGCTGGGGTCGATGAGGCTGGCAGAGGGCCGCTTGCTGGTGAAGTTGTTGCTGCTGCGGTTATCCTAGATCCTAATCAGCCTATTGATGGACTGGCGGACTCAAAAAAACTGTCTGAAAAAAAACGCTTATTCTTGTTTGATGAAATTAAGCAAAAAGCCTTAGCGTATGGTATTGCCAGTGCCTCCGTGGAAGAAATTGATCAACTTAATATTTTACATGCCAGTATGCTGGCTATGTCTAGAGCTGTGGAACGTTTGACCCCTGTTCCTGAGCATGTGCTGATTGATGGCAATCGACTGCCTCCTCATTTGCCTTGTCCTGGAGAAGCAGTGGTCAAAGGGGATGCGCGGCATCAGGCAATAGCGGCTGCATCCATTTTGGCAAAAGTAACCCGTGATCAAGACATTATAAAAATGTCAGAGAAGTACCCTGATTATGGTTTTGAAAAGCATAAAGGTTATCCGACAGCGGTGCATTTACAGGCCATTAAAACACACGGTATTACTGCTATTCATAGGCGCAGTTTTGGCCCAATTAAAAAGCTCATAGAGGATTAAACTCTTGTCAGCATCATTTATTCATTTACGCGTTCACACCGAGTTTTCGTTGGTGGACGGATTAGTTAAAGTCAAAGGTCTGCTTGGCGCTACCGAAAGTCAGTCTATGCCAGCGGTCGCTATAACTGATGAAAACAATTTATGTGGCTTTGTACGCTTTTATAAAGGCGCAATGGACAAGGGCATCAAACCTATTTGTGGTGCAGATATTGTTCTAGCGGAAGATGAGCACACAGAAAGCCGTACTCGCATGACCTTATTTGCGATGTCGAATAAGGGCTATAAAAATATTATTGAAGTCATTTCCCGTGGTTACCAACTTGGCCAAGTTGAGGGGCGTCCTATTATTCAGCCGCAATGGGTTGAAGAGTGCAGTGAAGATGTCATTGCTTTATCTGGAGCCCAATATGGTGATGTAGGCGTTTTACTGAAAAAAAACAAAACCGCCCAAGCTTCCCAGCGTTTATCCCATTGGATGTCGGTGTTTCCAGATCGTTTTTATGTTGAAGTACAGCGTACCAGCCGCCCAGGGGAAGAGGACTACATTCACGCTGTAGTGCCCATTGCCGCAGAGCTGGGCTGTCCTGTTGTTGCAACCAATGATGTGCGCTTTTTGCAACGAGAAAACTTTGAGGCTCATGAGGCTCGAGTGTGTATTCATGATGGTGTGACACTGGACGATCCTCGCCGTGCTCGGCGCTATTCAGAAGAGCAATATTTTAAAACGGCTGACGAAATGGAAGCCTTGTTTGAAGATCTGCCAGAAGCCATTGAAAACACCGTCGAAATTGCCAAACGCTGCAGTGTTGATGTGTTACTAGGTAAATATTTTTTACCCGATTTTCCTGTGCCGGAAGGCATGACCATGGAAAGCTTTTTTAAGAAGATTTCTTTTGATGGTTTGCAAGAAAGATTTGATTTTCTAGTTAAAAAGTACGGTGATCGAATTGCCCAGAAACGCCAAGAATACTGGGATAGATTAGACTTTGAGCTAGATATTATTAATCAGATGGGGTTTCCTGGCTACTTCCTCATCGTTATGGACTTTATACAATGGGCTAAGGATAACGATATTCCGGTTGGGCCTGGGCGTGGTTCCGGTGCAGGTTCTTTGGTGGCCTATGCCTTAAAAATTACCGACCTTGACCCCCTCGAATACGACCTGCTATTTGAACGCTTCTTGAACCCTGAGCGGGTTTCCATGCCAGACTTTGATATCGATTTCTGTATGGATAACCGTGATAAAGTAATTGATTATGTAGCTCAAACCTATGGTCGTGACGCGGTATCCCAAATTATTACCTTCGGTGCTATGGCGGCTAAAGCGGTAGTGCGAGATGTTGCTCGTGTACAAGGTAAGCCTTATAGCTTAGGAGACAAGCTTTCCAAACTGATTCCCTTTGAAATTGGTATGACCCTTTCGAAAGCTTTGGAAGAAGAGCCTGCTTTGCCTGAGTTCTTAGCCGGTGACGAAGATGCCGCCGAAGTAATGGAAATGGCCATGTCTCTTGAAGGGGTGGTTCGTAACTTTGGTAAACACGCAGGTGGTGTTGTTATTGCACCCACTAAGCTTGTGGACTTTGCCCCTCTTTACTGTGAAGAAGATGGCTCGGGTCTTGTGACCCAATACGATAAAAATGATGTAGAAGAAGCGGGTCTGGTTAAGTTTGACTTTTTGGGCTTAAAAACGCTGACAGTGGTGGATTGGGCGGTGAAAAACATCGACACCATCAATGCCAGAGAAGGTAAGCCCCCTTTGGATATTTCGCTCATCGATCTGGAAGATAAATCCACTTATGACCTATTAAAGCGTGCTGAAACTACTGCGGTATTCCAGCTGGAATCTCGTGGCATGAAAGAGTTGATCAAAAAGCTTTTACCGTCGCGCTTTGAAGATATTATCGCCCTTGTGGCTTTGTATCGTCCTGGCCCGTTAGGGTCAGGCATGGTAGATGACTTTATTAACCGTAAGCATGGCCGTGCCGAGCTGGCTTTCCCGCATTCAGATTACCAACATGAAGATCTCGTACCTGTGTTGGAGCCTACTTACGGGATTATCCTTTATCAAGAACAAGTAATGCAGATCGCTCAGGTGCTTGCAAAATTCTCGCTCGGTGGGGCTGATTTATTACGCCGAGCTATGGGTAAGAAAAAGCCTGAGGTTATGGCTGAGCAGCGCTTGATTTTCATGGAAGGCGCTTTAAAAAATAACGTCGATAAAGATTTATCAGGCAACATCTTTGATCTGATGGAGAAATTCGCAGGTTATGGATTTAACAAATCTCACTCTGCGGCCTATGCACTAGTATCATATCAAACGGCCTGGTTGAAAAATCATTATCCTGCGCCTTTCATGGCGGCAGTATTGTCTGCAGATATGCAGAATACCGACAAAATCGTGATATTCATTGAAGAATGTCGTGATATGAAGCTGGCGTTAGAGCTGCCCAACGTTAATGAGTCTGAGTATAAGTTTGCCGTTAATGCTGAAGGTGCCATTGTGTATGGCCTAGGTGCCATAAAAGGGGTTGGTGAAGGGCCGATAGAGGCCATCGTTGAAGCACGTAAAGATGGACCATTTGAGCATATCTTTGATTTTTGTCAGCGGGTAGGGCGTAAGGTAAATAAGCGTGTAATGGAAGCTCTTGTTCGCTCTGGGGCATTTGATCGTATAGGCCCTAATCGTGCCACTTTATTCGCCTGTATTGATGACGCTTTAAAGCGTGCTGCGCAAGATGCAAAAAGCCAAGATGCCGGAATGATGGACCTCTTTGGTATTGCGGTAGAGGAAAGCACGGAAAACGCCTACGACGAAATAGGAGTTCAGCATGAATGGCCGCCTAGACAAAGACTGGACGGAGAAAAAGACACTCTGGGTCTGTATGTTACTGGTCACCCGATAGACGAGTACGAAAAAGAACTACGCCGCTTTGTGCGCTCTAGAATCGTGGATTTGCAGCCTAAGCGGGGAGATACTCAGGTGATGGCTGGCTTAATTGTGGATCTACGCATTACTAAGAGTAAGAAGGGCGGTAACATTGCTTTTGTGACTCTTGATGATCGCTCTGCACGCATTGAAGTGACAGTATTCCCAGATAATTATGAAAACTTCAAAGACGTAATTGTTAAAGATGAAGTGATCGTCGTGGAGGGTGAAATTAACGTCGACGAGTTCCGTGGTGGTCAGAAAGTGATTGCCCGTAACATGTTTAGTATGCCTCAGGCGCGTATTCGTTATGTGGAGGCCCTGCGTATTAATTGGCAAGCGGATGACGTGCGCCCCGAAGAGATTCAACAGCTTGCGGAACTTATGTCTCCTTTCAAAGGGGATGGCTGTGATGTGGTGATCGGCTTTGATACACCTAAAGCGCAAGGTGATGTAAGATTGGGCACCAGTTGGCGAATTCGCCCAGATGATGAATTAATTCATCAACTTCGGAAACAATACGGTAAACAAAATGTTCAGTTGGTGTATACTTAACACCATTTACAGATTTTAAACGCTCGCGCAGAGCAAGATGAGGCAAAAGGGTTTTGCCTTAGAATTTATGACTATTAAACGGCAGTGAATTGAAACATGAATTTAGACTATCTACCATTTGAACAGCCGATTGCGGAACTTGAGCAAAAAATTGAAGAGTTACGCCTTGTCGGGAACGACAACGAGCTAAATATTAGTGATGAAATTAGCCGTCTGGAAGAGAAGAAAGTTACACTAACTCAAAGCCTATTCAGTAATCTAGGTGCTTGGGAAGTGTCGCAACTTGCGCGTCATCCACGTCGTCCTTATACCCTTGATTACATCGAGCATGCTTTTACCGACTTTGAAGAAATGCACGGTGATCGCCATTATGCTGATGATCGTGCCATTGTTGGTGGTATTGCCCGCATTGATGGCCGTCCTGTCGTTGTGATAGGTCACCAAAAAGGTCGCGAAGTAAAAGAAAAAGTATTGCGTAACTTTGGTATGCCTCGCCCTGAAGGCTATCGTAAAGCGCTACGCATCATGGAAACAGCAGAGCGTTTTAAGCTGCCGATTATTACCTTAATTGACACACCTGGGGCATACCCTGGTATTGGTGCGGAAGAACGTGGTCAAAGTGAAGCGATTGCTTTTAACTTGGCTGCTATGTCGCGCTTGAAAACACCGATTATTTCTACTGTAATCGGCGAAGGTGGTTCTGGTGGGGCATTGGCTATTGGTGTTTGTGATGAACTGATGATGCTTCAATACGGTACCTACTCGGTTATCTCTCCTGAGGGGTGTGCGTCAATTCTTTGGAAGAGTGCAGAAAAAGCGTCTGACGCAGCGAAAGCCATGGGCATTACAGCACCGCGCTTGCAAGAATTGGGTTTTGTAGACAACATTATTCAAGAACCAATGGGTGGTGCACATAACTCCCACGAGCAAATGGCTCAGAGTCTGAAAGAAAATGTCTTGGCGGCACTGGATCGTATGGATGCTCTTTCTGAAGAAGAATTACTTGAGCGTCGCTACAAGCGTCTTATGTCTTACGGACTGTAAGCTTTTCGAGTAACAAAGAGCCTCCTTTATGGGGGCTTTTTTGTTTTGAAAATCATGATTTTAGGGTAATAAATGACGCGAACAGATCGCTTTATGGACGACACCAATGCATTAACCTTTTCTCCTGCCTGGCTTGAGGCTTTGTTTGTCGACGCCGGACGCGTGTGGGTAGGGTTAAGTGGCGGGGTGGATTCCTGTGTTCTGTTACATGCGCTTGTTAATCAAGTCTCCCCACAGCAAAGGCAGCAATTAACCGCGATTCACATACACCATGGGTTGAGTGCTAAGGCGGATGAATGGCTGTTATTTTGTCAGCAGCTTTGCCAAGACTGGGGCGTGGGTTTCGTCGCAGAAAAGGTCTGTTTACAGACGCAAGCCTCCATTGAAGATGCCGCCCGTAAAGCTCGATACGAAGTTTTTGAACAGCATTTAAAGGCTAAGGATGTGCTACTGCTTGCCCATCATCAAGGGGATCAAACCGAAACGGTATTGTTTCGATTAATGCGTGGTACTGGTGGCAAAGGCCTATCTGGCATGCCTGTTGAAAGGTCTCTTGGAGAGACTGGTGCGCGGTTGTTACGGCCATTGCTGTCTGTGAGCAAAGCTCAAATAGAAGGTTATGCAGAACGTTTTGCTTTAAGTTGGGTGGAGGATGACTCCAACTTTGACGAACACTATACGCGCAATTTTTTACGGCAAAGTGTCATTCCTCCGCTTGTCTCCCGCTTTCCCAAAATGCAGGAAAACATTGCCTCAACTGCTCAGCGTATCCAGACCGATTACACCATGCTGGCGCGCTTCGCAGAACAGCAATTAGCAAACTGGTATAACTCACAAGGCGGCTTAATGCTCACTGCAATGGCCGTACGGCCTGCAGAAGAAAGGCAGTTTTGGTTACGCCATTTCTTAGCTCAGCACGATGTTTCCTTGCCCCACCGACAACTGATGAATCTAGATACCATGCTCACCAGTGCTGAGGACAAACAGCCAGAAGTTCTGCTAGCGGATAAACGCTTACAGCGGCATCAAGATTGTTTGTATGTTTTACCACAAGAAAACACGGTAGTGCTTGGTAAGCTAATAGAAGGACAGTGGCTGGCTCGCTCTTTTGATAGCGTAAGAGTATTAGACGCGGCAGACTGCGAGCTTAAAGTACGCCCGCAAGGGGTAAGCATTACCCTCGCCAATGGCAATACTCGCAAATTGAAAAAATGGCTCAATGATCAAAGCATCCCCAGCTGGTGGCGAGAGCATTTACCCTACATCTATCAAGACAACCAACTTATCGCCATCGCCAACCTATGGGCACATCCAGACTGGCAAGGCTCAGTCGAATGGCAACCCTCACCACAACTACCAATCTAAAACGGATAAACACGAACCTTTCCCATATTGGTGGCATTTGAAAATGCTCAAACATACCTGACTTGTTAAAACAAATTGATACCATTTTTTAAACAACCAAACGTAGGGGGCCGTTAGGCCGAAGGCCGTAATGCACCGTTGGGAGCGAAGCTCCCATAACGTAACCAAACACACCATCACCCACCAATGGGCCCGCCTCTACATGCATTTTTAACCAAATTCTGCCACCATTTGAAAATGACACTCCTCCTCGAAACTGCCGCCTACCTCGTTGGAGTGTCATTTTTCAAATCCCTAAACATGCCTGTCTTGTTAAAACTACTGACGAAAATAATACGCACCAAACCGCCAAAACATGCCTGCCCTACCAAATTCTGCCACCATTTGAAAATGGCATCCCTCCTCGCAACTGCCGCCTACCTCGTTGGAATGCCATCTTTCAAATGCTCAAACATGCCTGACTTGTTAAAACAAATTGATACCATATTTTAAACAACCAAACGTAGGGGGCCGTTGGGTCGAAGGCCGTAATGCACCGTTGGGAGCGAAGCTCCCATAAAGCGTATGGGCACTATCGTTCTTTCTGTTTGTCCGTTTCAAATATGTCTGGCTTGTTTGTGAGGTGTCTGTATAAATACACAGTTTATTTTTGTACTTCGTAAGCTCTTACCTGTTTTGCCTAAAAAATAATCACGGATTTGCGCGTTTATACTGGTCGTCAAATAAAAAGTCTTTTAATATCAAGTAATAAAGATTTCCTGCAAAGATATAGTGCGCAGGGAATAAAAGGAATAACGCGCACGCTCATTTTGCCAGTTTTAAAATTTGTGGATAATTTTATAAAACGCTGTGAATTCAATTAGTTATCGAGATATTTAGAGCGTTTTTAAAAAGTGTAAACGGGCGTGCGCACTATTATAATGTTACAACCACTAGAAGACTGAGAATGATCGAGACAATTCTGAAGAAAGGATACTTCCCTAGAGAGCTACCTCCGCCATTTGGTAGTGGTATGTTTTCCGCGCTAATACAGAAAAACATAGCTTCACTTCCAAATGAATATGACTGGACCGGTATGAAAAAGCCAAATTACATCAGTCGACCGACAATATTTAATTTGGCAAGGAATGGTGACCTAAGGAGAAAATTGTCAATTCCTAATCCAGTGAATTCATTCCAACAAGCAAAAGTAGTTGCGGAAAATTGGACAGATCTAGAAGCGCACTATCTAACTAGCAATAAATCACTCAGTCGCCCCGAATTTAGCAAAACACAGGCTAGAGCATTAAATTGGGCAAAAGGATTTGAAGTGGCAAACCTTGAAAGGCTTAGAATAAGAGCTTCTAAACGGTATGTCCTTAAAACAGATATAAGTAAATTCTACCCAACCCTCTATACCCATAGCATACCGTGGGCGCTACACGGAAAACCTGTCGCAAAATCCAAGAGAGCCTTTTCGGACCTTGCTGGCAATAAGTTAGACAGAGTAATTCAAAATGGACAAGACGGACAAACTAAAGGCGTTCCTATTGGTCCAGATATATCCCATGCAATAGCGGAAGTCATATTGACGAATGTTGATTCTTCAATTTCCAGTGAAATTGGTAACAACTATTTCAGATTTATGGATGATTACGAGTTCGCCTTTGACACATATACTGATGCGGAAAGAGCCCTAGCGGTTCTATCCGAGATATTCAACGAATATGAGCTTGATCTATCGTCGGAGAAAACAAGCATACTTAGTTTGCCTCGATTAATTGAGGAGTCATGGGTAACTGATCTGAAGTCTATCGAAATTGGAGCCTCTCAATCGGCTCAACAGAATGGCCTAATTTCTTTATTTAACAAAGCCATTGAACTTCAAGCGAAGGACAGTAGTCAGGCGATAATAAAGTACGCACTCCAGCGAACAACGCAGTGTGAAATCAAAAGTGAAAACTGGGATTTGTATCAGAATATACTGTATAACTTTCTCGTTGCGGAATCTGGCACGATTCCCGTTCTTATAGATATTTTGAAATACCATGAAGATGCAGGTTTTGTAATCAACAAGGATCTGCTCAAAGAAGCTCTTTCGAGAACAATACTGGAGCATGCAGCGAAACTCCATTCTAGTGAGCTTTCTTGGGCTGTTTGGGCTTGCTTGTGCTTTGAAATAAAACTCGATTCTGAAGTCACGAAAGCCCTTTGTCGAGTGAAAGACCCTGTAGTCGCATTAATATGCCTAGATGCAAATAATACGGGTTTGCTACATTCGGATTTCGACGCGTCATTATGGGCATCTATTATGGTGGCTGAGGAATTAAAAGGACCATTTTGGATATTGGCTTATGAAGCTTTGTTCAAAGGCTGGCTGCCCTCGGCAGGCGCTAAGAATTATCTAGATACGCAAAAAGAGTTTAAATTTTTGAAAGATAACAACGTTACTTTTTATAATAAAGATAGGACGTCTACATATAAGGGTGGCTTGAAGCTTAGGGGCAAGAAAAATAGTACCCTCAATGAGCTGTTAGAAAAAACGAAGAATCAAAGTAGCCCTTACTAAAATGTTGTAACAAAGCGCTGCTGTCGGATAAATTTTCCGCTGCGCTCCAAATTTGCCGCAGAGCGCGGCGTTAGGTGTACACATGGATCAAGCACAGGATAAGTACCGAGCGCTTTTAATCGAAATCAAGCGCCGAACAAAAGTTGTAGATGCGTTTATGTCTCAACAAGCGCATGCCATTTTTGTCCCGACGACAATCGAAAGCTCCTGTTTGCAGATTAGAAAAATTCTAGAGCTCGTGGCTTTTGGATCATTGGTAGCAAATTTTGATGAATTTTCCAAACAACATGAGAAATTCTCAAAATACTGGAACGCATCATTAATGCTCAGAGATATGGAGCGAGTTAATCCAGAATTTTATCCTAAACCAATAATTCAGAGGAAAAGCAAAGAGTCGGGCATACATATGAAGTGGGATGATCGGCCCAACGACTATCTGACAAAGGAAAAATTTGTAAAGGTGTACGAGAAATGCGGAGCAATATTACACTCTGACAATCCATTCGGATCAAAAGTGGACTACGACTACTACCAGTCGGCTTTACCAACGTGGCGGAATGAATTGGTAAATCTTCTAAACGCCCATACTATAAAGCTCGTCGGAGATAAAAATCTATACCTTTTCCAGATGGGGGCGGGTGAAAACAACCCGAGTTACAATGCTTTTGCTCCGGTGTAAAATGAAAACACCTAACAAAGCCAGAATAATTAGGGTCAATAATTAGGGGCAGTGTAAAATTTTCTCTTACTCTGTTTTCACAGCCCTTTTAAATATCAAGCCTCCTCTATTATCAAGTGATAGGGGGGCGGGATAAAAAACGTGCAGTGGATACTCTTTAATTTAGGAAAAGTGACGCGTATACGTACTATTGAAGTGCTATATTTTAAGGCGAAAAAATGATCTCTATAGATGATCTTCATCACGACTATTTACTTATATCAAAAATGAAAATGCCGATAAAAAGAAAAGTTAGATTGCTCACCGAATTGTTTGGTCAATATGACGATGGGTGGCGAGTTATTGGTATAACAAAATCAGCACTTCAAAAATTTATTGAATCTGACTTTAAGAGAATTCCAAGAATGGGAATACAGCGTGCTCATATTACTGATAGAGTTAGCACGTATACCTACATGTTTGAAAATGTATTTTATGATGCTGATTCTTGGTGGGAATATCACTTAAAACATGATGAAACTATACTATCTACCTCATCCGAAAATATGTCATCAGCATCTACAGATATAATCTATTTTGATAATAATGACTCGTATTTTAAAGGCTCTGGTTTCTCATGGGGATATAGGAAAAAAGAGCAAGCCTTTCTTAAAGAAATAGCTGGCTTAAATGAATAATAAAATCGGGTCAGTTAGCGTCTTAAATTTGCCTCTGACCTATAGCCCCTTATGATTCCCTAACCAACCCACTGCACAGATCATTGAAGGCTTCTATTGCTTTCGGTAATACTGTTTCTGGTTTATCGCTTGCGGCAACCCAAAGCGCGGTGTTAAGCGCAGCGCCATTTAATAAACTTGATGCGGCTTCTACATCGACATCTTTCAAAACGCCTGTATTCACTAAGCGCTTAACTTTCCCAATAGGATTAACTAGGCCATGCACCTCTAAAAGTCGGTGAATCCGCGGTTTTAGCCATTTTCTAAGGTTTTCTTGGTGATCTTTTCTATACTGAATTCATGTTTTCTCAAGGAAGAGGAAGTGTGCTTATCTGATACCCCTTATTACCATAAGAAATTTCAGGTCATTGTAAAACCTCCCCTTTCCTGCGGTGGCATCCTTTCCGCATCCCGCTGAAGCGGGACTTACAAGGGGAAAGAGGTGTACTTAAAGGCTATACCATTCGGTTTCCCCATCACTAAAATACTCTAAAGACTTATTAATCTTCCTTTTAGTTGCACTCTGACCCACATATTGTGCGTTGGCAGAAATGCACAACATCCTGTAGATGTTTTTATTTTCGAGCTAGACTTGTTCCATATAATGTACAAGTGAGGTGCGACATGAGAATAGTCTCTTTTACTGAAGCGCAAAATGATCTAAAAGCCGTTTTGGACGATGTCATTAACGATGCTGATACTACCATAATCACTCGCCGTGACTCTGAAGATGCTGTTGTAATGTCACTGGATTATTACAACAGCCTCATGGAAACCGTTTATCTACTTCGTTCTCCCGCGAATGCTGAACACTTAAATCGTTCAATTGCACAATTTAAAGCGGCAAAAAACACCGAGCGAGAACTTATTGATGGATAATTCAGGTCAGTATAAAAAACATCCCCTTTCTTACTGTCGGCATCCTTTCTTCTTCCCGCTGAAGCGGAACTTATAAGGTGACGTTAGGGAGCACACCATTGCGGTGACTCAATCTGGCTATGAGGTTTTAACATTGAGAGCCGAGGAGTCGTTATAATCGTTTTTTTTAATGCTAAGGAAAGTACGTGGCTTTCGAACTACTGTTAGGTCTATTGGCATTCTCAACTTCCGTGGTAGCTGCGGTAATTGGTTTTGGTGGAGGTATGCTGCTAATTGCTATCTTGCCTGCCTTTCTCGCCCCAAGTTTGGTGATACCGATTCACGGTATTACCCAGATCGCTAGCAACTCATCTCGTATGGCATTTTCACTAGGCTATGTTCAATGGCGACTTTTTCCAAAATTTTTTATTGGGTCTATGGTTGGTGTTCTGCTGATTGGCTATGTCTTGCTCAGTATACCGACTGACTATGTACCATTATTTATTGGTATCTATATCCTGCTCAACCTTTGGAGTCCTCATTTTTCCCAGCTGTTTAACAAATTTGAAAACTACTATTTGATTGGTGGTCTACAAACTGGTTTGGGGTTAATCGTAGGAGCGACAGGCCCCTTGTCATTATCTGTATTGACCAAACAACTGAAATCGAAAGATGAAATCATAGCAACCAGTTCAATGTTTATGACCATTAGCCACCTTGCTAAGGTGCCCGTTTTCGCTTTAATCACAGAACGTTTAGTAGACAATGGTCTCTTGATCGGAATGATGCTGGTTGGTGCAGTGTTGGGGTCGTTTATTGGAACCAAATTAAGGTTTGCTGCAAATGATCAACTTTGGCGAAAAATCATGAAAGTGCTGCTTAGTCTTTTGGCCATCCGAATGGTCTTAGCTGTGTTTATCTAAGGTAGGCTCAAATCAACGTGTTTTTACATTGAGCAAAAAGCCTTGCAATGTTAGTATTCTCATCCGTCCTGAAGGTACTCTTTTACGTACCATCAAATCTCATTTTTTCTATTTTAAGGCGGGTTAAACACTCATGGCGACACGATACATTTTCGTCACAGGCGGCGTGGTTTCATCACTAGGTAAAGGGATTGCGTCTGCATCTCTGGCGGCCATTCTTGAATCTCGTGGTTTGAAAGTCACTATGCTGAAATTGGATCCCTACATCAATGTAGATCCAGGTACCATGAGTCCATTCCAACATGGTGAAGTATTTGTAACCGAAGACGGTGCAGAAACCGATCTTGACCTAGGCCATTACGAACGTTTCATCTCTACTAAGATGGGTCAACGTAATAACTTTACCAGTGGTCGCGTATATCAACACGTTTTGAAAAAAGAGCGCCGTGGTGACTACCTAGGTGGTACGGTGCAAGTTATTCCGCACATTACCGACGAAATTAAACGCCGTGTTCAGGCAGGTGCTGAAGGCGCAGATGTTGCTTTAGTAGAAATTGGCGGTACCGTTGGTGACATCGAATCTCAGCCTTTCTTAGAGGCCGTTCGCCAGTTGCGAGTTGAGTTAGGTAACCGTCGTGCTTTATTTATGCATTTGACCCTAGTGCCTTATATTAGTACAGCAGGTGAAACGAAAACCAAGCCAACTCAACACTCGGTTAAAGAGTTGCGCTCAATTGGTATTCAACCAGATATTCTAATTTGTCGTTCAGAAGTTTCTATTGAAGCACCTGAGCGTAAGAAAATTGCTTTATTCACTAACGTTGAAGAACGAGCGGTTATTTCTTTACCTGATGCAGATACTATTTATCGCATCCCGCAAATGCTTAACGATCAAGGTCTTGATAACCTAATCGTGGACTACTTCAACTTAGATTGTAATACCCCAGACCTTGAAATCTGGAACAAGGTAACCGTCGCTAAATTGAACCCAGAGAAGCAAATCAATATCGCCATGGTAGGTAAATACATGGAATTATTGGATGCTTACAAGTCCTTAATCGAAGCCATGGATCATGCTGGTATTCACGCTCGTACCAAGGTGAAACTGCATTATATTGATTCAGAAAGCATTGAAGAGAACGGCACTAGCCAACTTGATGGTATGGATGCGATTCTTGTGCCTGGCGGTTTCGGAGAGCGCGGGGTTGAAGGTAAAATCCTTACAGCCCAATATGCTCGTGAAAAGAAAGTACCTTATTTAGGCATTTGTTTAGGTATGCAAGTTGCGGTAATTGAATTTGCTCGTAACGTTGCCAAACTTGCTGGTGCTCACAGTACAGAATTTAATTTAAAAGCAGAGAATCCTGTTGTTGGCCTGATTACTGAGTGGGTCAACACTGAAGGTTCCAAAGAAATCCGGTCAGAGGAATCCGATCTGGGTGGTACGATGCGTCTTGGTGCGCAAAACTGTAACCTAAAAGAGGGCACCAAAGCCTTTGAAGCTTATGGTCAAGCTGTTATTGAAGAGCGTCATCGTCACCGTTACGAAGTAAATAATTATTATGTTTCTGCCTTAGAAGAGGCTGGGTTGACCATTTCTGGTCTATCGGAAGACAACTCTTTGGTTGAAATGGTAGAAATTGCAGATCACCCATGGTTCGTGGCCTGTCAGTTCCACCCAGAATTTACTTCTACCCCAAGATACGGGCATGGCCTGTTTAGTGCCTTTGTACACGCGGCACTGAAAAATGCAGGAAAGGAAAAATAGTTTATAGGCGTTACACGTTAAAGACATTTAAATTTAAACAAAGAGGTTTGTTATGAGTCAGATTGTAGATATTAAAGGTCGTGAGGTACTAGATTCCCGCGGTAATCCAACAGTGGAAGCTGATGTTATTTTGTCAGACGGTTCTTTCGGCTCCGCATGTGCACCTTCTGGTGCGTCTACAGGGTCTCGTGAAGCACTAGAATTGCGTGATGGCGATAAAAGCCGTTACCTAGGCAAAGGTGTATTAAAAGCGGTTGCTGCTGTAAATGGCCCTATCCGTGATGCTTTAGTTGGCAAAGACGCTCAAGATCAAACCGCTCTAGATAAAATCATGATCGACCTTGATGGCACTGAAAACAAGTCAACTTTTGGTGCGAATGCCATTTTGGCCGTGTCTTTGGCGGCAGCTAAAGCAGCTGCAGTCTCTAAAAAAGTACCTTTATACCAACATATTGCTGATCTAAACGGTACGTCAGGTGTTTACTCTATGCCAGTACCAATGATGAACATCATCAACGGTGGTGAGCACGCGGACAACAACGTCGATATTCAAGAGTTCATGATCCAGCCTGTTGGGGCGCCTAACTTCCGTGAAGCTCTGCGCTACGGTGCTGAAATCTTCCATGCCTTGAAAAAAGTACTTAGCGCTCGTGGCTTGAATACTGCAGTAGGTGACGAAGGTGGTTTCGCACCTAACCTTGCATCTAACGCTGAAGCACTTGCAGTAATCAAAGAAGCTGTTGCTAATGCTGGTTACGAGCTTGGCAAAGACATCACTCTAGCCATGGACTGTGCAGCCTCTGAATTCTTTGAGGAAGGTAACTACAATCTGAAAGGTGAAGGTAAAGTCTTCACATCGGAAGGTTTCTCTGACTACTTGGCTGAGTTATGTGAAGAGTACCCAATCGTATCCATTGAAGACGGCTTGAACGAGTCTGACTGGGAAGGCTTTGCTTACCAAACTAAGATCCTAGGCGACAAGATCCAACTAGTAGGTGACGATTTGTTCGTAACCAACACTAAGATTCTGAAGCGTGGTATCGACGAAGGTATCGCTAACTCGATCCTTATCAAGTTCAACCAAATCGGTTCTTTGACTGAAACACTAGAAGCGATCCGTATGGCGAAAGCGGCTGGTTACACAGCGGTTATTTCTCACCGTTCTGGTGAAACAGAAGATGCGACCATCGCTGATCTTGCTGTAGGTACTGCTGCAGGCCAGATTAAAACGGGTTCTCTATGCCGTTCTGACCGTGTTTCTAAGTACAACCAATTGCTACGTATTGAAGAGCAATTAGGTGGTAAAGCACCTTACAATGGTCTTGCAGAGATCAAGGGTCAAGGCTAGTCTTAGAGGCAAGCCGAAAGGGAGAACTTAGTTCTCCCTTTTTTGTTGATAGTAAAACACGGGACTGTGTGAATTTCTTTGAGGCGCTTATGAATCGCTTATTCTTGTTGGTATTTGTGCTGGCGGTTGGTTACCAGTCTTACCATTATTATTATGGTGAGCAAGGTGTAAAGCGTCATGAAGAACTAGCAAAACAGATAGAATATCAAGAGCGTATAAATGGACGTTTAAAGCATAGAAACGACGCTTTAAGAGCCCAAGTTAATGACCTTCGACAAGGTGAAGAAGCCATTGAGGAGCATGTTCGAACTGAACTGCAATACATAAAAGAAGGCGAAGTGTTTTATCGGATGGTAGACAATGACTAATCCATTGTGGGTCATCATTCCGGCCGCAGGCGTCGGAAAAAGAATGCAATCTCATACCCCCAAGCAATATTTACAGTTACAAAACCAGACCATTTTGGATCGTACTATTGGGCTTTTTCTTCGCAGCGAGTCTATAGCGGGTGTTGCGGTAGGTTTGAGTGATAACGACGGCTACTGGCCTCAGTCTCAATGGTATCAAGACGCTCGAGTAAAGGTGTTTAAAGGTGGTGCAGAGCGCAGTGACACCGTTTTGAATGGTTTAATGGCTTTGGAAGCAACATTAGAAGAAGGCGCCTCGGTATTGGTTCACGACGCTGCGCGCCCTTTACTAAGCCAAGCTGCATTAGCCCGAATAGCAGATTATGAGGGCGAACAAGGAGCGTTATTAGCGATGCCATCAAGAGACACTGTAAAACAATCTTCACACCAACATAAAGTGATGAGTACGGTTGATAGAAACCACATTTGGTTGGCACAGACGCCACAAAAATTTCCGGCCAGAGCGTTACAGCAGGCTTTACTTGCTGGGCGGCAACAGAATCAAGCAATTACTGATGAAAGTTCAGCTATGGAGCTTATGGGGTGGCAGCCTCAATTAATAGAAGGCGAAAGCCGAAACATTAAAATCACTTTGCCAGAAGATATATTGATTGCAGAAGCCTTACTTTCTAAAGGCCTCTGTTAATAACTAATTTAGGAGACACACTGTATGTTGCCGTTTCGTATTGGTCATGGCTTTGACGTTCACAAATTTGGTGAAGGGGATGAGATTATCCTAGGCGGAGTGGCGATTCCTTATTCGCAAGGGCTCATTGCCCATTCCGATGGAGACGTCGTGCTGCATGCTTTGACCGATGCTTTGCTTGGAGCGGCAGCATTAGGAGATATCGGTAAGCATTTTCCTGATACGGATGCTAGCTTTGCAGGTGCAGATAGCCGAGTCCTGTTAAAAAAAGCCTATCAAGAAATTAACCAGCTAGGTTTTGTTGCAGTGAATCTTGATGTGACCATATTGGCCCAAGCTCCGAAAATGCGCCCCCATATTGATGCGATGAGAACGAATATTTCCCAAGATTTGAACTTACCAATGGACTGCGTCAATGTGAAGGCTACCACGACTGAGAAACTAGGCTTCACGGGCCGTAAAGAAGGGATCGCAGTCGAAGCCGTCGCCTTATTATGTAAAAGTGATCAAGTATGAAAACAGATTGGCAATATGCCTGGACTAAGCCAAATATCACTGGTGACTTAAAAACCTTCGTACAAGATTTTTATGTAGAAGAGCTCTTAGACTTTGCAGCAGATGGCAAAGGAGAATTTTGCTATTTATTCATTGAAAAGCAGGGTGTCAATACGGACTATCTTGCAAAGAGGTTGGCGCAGCTAGCTGGCATATCGCCACAAAAAGTGACTTACAGTGGTGTCAAAGATAGACACGCCTGTACACGCCAATGGTTCTGCTTACACATGATGGGGCAAGAAGCTGATTTGTCCAGTATCAGTGAAGCATTTCGAGCACCGGAGAGTGTTCGTTTGATCGAACAGGTTCGTCACTCCAAAAAGTTGCGAACAGGCAATCACAGAGCAAATCGTTTTGTTATTCGCTTACGTAATCTAGTAGGCGATCAGGCGGAATTGAAATCTCGTTTGCAACTGATTCAGCAAGCGGGGGTGCCGAATTACTATGGCCCTCAACGTTTTGGGATAAACGGCAACAACTTGCATAATGGCAACACTTTTGTCTCTCAGGGGCGGCAAAGCAAACGTAAATTGTCTAAAACAGAATCTTTCTGGCTGTCAGCGATCCGTTCTTGGTGCTTTAACCAAAGCTTAAGTGATCAGGTCGCCAATGGTTCATGGAATCGCCTTTTGCTTGATGATATTGCCCAGCAGCAACACGCTAACGAACAGTTCAGGGTTAAAAGTATCACTCCGCAAATCATACTAGACACCTTGCAAACAAGGGTGAGTCCTGTGTTGCCTTTGGTTAGTGAGGGTTGGGAGAAGGGGACAGGTTCTGAGCGCGAAGCGCTCATAAAACACTCGCTGTCTGAACAAACTCATTTGCTGGCGGGACTCATGACATTCGGCTTGTCTCGGGATAGTCGCTTAGCGCGCTTAGTGCCTCAAGATATGGCCTGGGAATTGCTTGGCTCTGAGGCTAAAGAGCAGCAATTGATTGTGGAGTTTAGTCTTCCTAAAGGGTGTTTTGCGACTAGTGTATTGCGAGAAATGCTGGTCGTTAATGACAAGTCAGCAGAGAATTTTCATGAGAGTACTGATCGCCAATGACGATGGTGTGGATGCCATAGGCATCCAGGTGTTAACGCAAAGATTAAAACAAACGTATCGTACCCTAGTTGTTGCCCCAGACCGTAACTGCAGTGGAGCGAGTAGTGCCTTAACACTAACTCGTCCGCTACAACCTAAGAAGCTGGAAGAACAGGTGTACAGCGTTGACGGTACACCTTCTGACTGTGTCAATCTTGCCGTTGCTGGGGTCATCGATGGCCCTGTTGATATTGTTGTATCTGGGATTAATCATGGCGCCAACTTAGGTGACGATGTGATTTATTCCGGTACGGTTGCTGCGGCATTAGAAGCCCGCCATCTGGATCGACCAGCCTTAGCGATTTCTCTAGTTGGCGGTACGCACTTTGATACAGCGGCTCGGGTCGCTGAGCAGCTACTGAAGGACGCTCACAGTTTGCAGGTTCCTGCAGGAGTGCTACTTAATATCAATGTTCCCGATGTTTCCTATGATGAGCTGAAGGGGTTTGAAGTCACTCGTTTGGGCCATCGTCACCGAGCGCAGCCGCCTATTTCTGCACACCATCCGCGTGGTATTCCTAGCTTTTGGATTGGTCCTTTATCAGAGGCCAACGACAACAGCCCGGGCACGGATTTCTGGGCTATAGAGAAAGGCAAGGTATCCATCACCCCGATTCATACTGACATGACCTGTTACGGCGCTCAGTCTAATCTACAAGAGTGGGTGAAAGATATTTCGTGATGACACAAAAGAATCTTGCTTGGTTGGTGAAAAACACCGAACCGAAAGCATCCAAAATGGTTCAATATTTAATGGACCAAGGCATTGATAATAAAGAGCTCTTGGAACTCATGGGAAGTTTGCCAAGGCATGATTTTGTAGAGTCTGCTTTTTCACATCTAGCTTATTCAGCCACGCCTCTGCCGATTGGCCAAAACCAAACAATTAGCCAGCCACTAACCGTAGCTCGCATGACGCAATGGCTCTTGCAGCATGCAAGGCTTGGTAGAGTATTAGAAGTAGGCACAGGATCTGGCTACCAAACCCGCATTTTGTCTCATTTTTTCAATAAAGTTCACACCATAGAGAGACAGGAATCATTACATTTAAGAGCTTGTGAGCGTCTTAAACTCATGCAGGTTAACAATGTCGAATTTCATTTTGGTGATGGCCATTTAGGCTGGCCTCATGATATCGCCATGGATGCCGTTATTATTACCGCGATGGCAAGCAAAGTCCCTCTAGCACTCACAGAATGCCTTAAAGAGGGAGGGGTTATCATTATGCCGATTAACCAACCTACTCCTCATATAGGGTGCTGGCGTAAAGAGGGAGATAAATGGAAGTGTTTAGGAACGCAAGTAGCACAGTTTGTGCCGTTAGTAGAAGGTTTAGAATATGCCTAACTGGCTAAAAATATATTTAAGTGGCCTGGTAATGGGGGCGGCGGATGTGGTACCTGGTGTATCAGGTGGCACAATGGCGTTTATTTTGGGCGTTTATGATCGACTGATTCGAGCGCTTAGTGGTGTTAACAAACAGAGTATCAGGCTTTTGTTGAAAGGTGATTTTAAAGGCCTTTGGCGTCATTTTGACGGAGCTTTTTTGTTACCTCTAGGGCTTGGAATAGTAACGAGTATTGTGGCTTTAGCTAAGCTGGTTAGCTATTTACTCGTCAATCATCCTACCCCTTTATGGAGCTTTTTCTTTGGGTTGATACTGGCGTCAGCGTATTTTTTAATGACCCAAATAAAAGAGCTTAAATGGAGTCATTTGGTTTTGCTTGTATTTGGAGTAATCATTGGCGCTGCGCTTTCTCGTTTGGTTCCGGTGCAGTTAGAAATATCGTATTTGATGGTGTTTTTATCGGGCATGATTGCGATCTGTGCCATGATTTTGCCTGGTATTTCTGGCAGCTTTTTATTGCTGATGATGGGAATGTATGGGTTCATCATCACTTCAATTAAGAGCTTTGATTTACCTATATTAGTGGTATTTTCTTGCGGTGCTTTAGTGGGGCTACTGAGCTTTTCTAAGTGTCTTAATTACCTATTAACTAAAGCAAGGTCAGCTACTTTAGCCACGCTAACAGGTGTCATGTTAGGTGCCCTTGTTAAAGTATGGCCTTGGAAAGAAGCTCAGAGTTGGGTGCAAGTGGGGGATAAAAAACTGCCTTTAGAAGAGGCATTGGTCCTTCCTTGGCAGCAGGTTGGCTTCATTATGGTTGATGATTTTTTGATACCCTTGAGCTTTATGTTTATCGGTTTTATCAGTGTAATGAGTTTATCTTACAAATCTTCACGAAAAGAGACAAATAGGAAAAGCTGAGTCTAGTGTCGGGTGTTAGGGAGTGTATTATCGTTAAGTTGAGCTTAATGAAGATGGTCAACACGGTGACAAATAAGACCCTGTCTGGTCTATGTTTGCTGTGTATTTTGCTGTCTGGTTGCTCCTACGAAATCCTCCATTATCCTGATGGAAAAAGCTCCTCTAGTGCTCAAAGACAAGGTTCTCAAAGTGGTATTCCCGCTTCAGGAATTCACCGCGTTAAAAGCGGTGAAAGCCTATTCTCTATCTCTTTTCGCTATGGTTTGGATTACAGAGAAGTGGCTAAAATAAATCGCATAGCGGAACCCTATATTATTTATCCTAACCAAAAAATTCGCCTTACGGGTAGTGCACCCATTGTCGCAAAAAGCAAGGCATCCGATACGGCGAGTAAGCCAAAAACAAGTTCTTCTAATTCCTCTCAAACAGTGACAAAAAGCACCGCTGCTAAGCCTGTTCCAGTGGTTACAAAAAGCTCGAATAGCAGTAAACCTGTCTCTTCTTGGCGCTGGCCTGTTACAGGTACGGTCACCAAGGGGTTTTCAAATGCCGGCGTAAGTAGTAAAGGTATAGACATAAAAGGTAGTAAAGGTGCATTGGTTAAGTCGGCCGCGGATGGCATTGTAGTGTATGCAGGTAATGGCTTGATTGGTTATGGAAATTTGGTCATAGTAAAACACAATGATGTTTACCTAAGTGCATATGCGTACAACGAGCGAATATTAGTTAAAGAGCAGCAGTCCGTAAAAAGCGGTGATTCCTTGGCCGTGATAGGAGGAAAAGGCAGTAATAAGCCGGTGCTTCACTTTGAGGTCCGTCGTGATGGTCAACCAATTGATCCGCTAAAAATTCTACCAAAACAATAAGAAGTAAGAAATTGGAGAGGGGAGGCAGTATGGAGTTAACCAATATGAGCAAGACGAGTGAGAAAGAGCTGGATACTGGTGATCTAACTATTCAGGAGGAAGAACTGCTACAGGAAGACCTAGAGGCGGAAGATTTTGAATCCGCTGTTAATGCAATGTACGCTGACGAAACTAATACTAAAAGTTTAGATGTAACTCAGTTATATTTAAGTGAAATAGGCTTTTCCCCACTGCTGACGGCAGAGGAAGAAGTGTATTTCTCTCGTTTGGCTTTAAAGGGCGATGAAGCAGCCCGCAAACGCATGATAGAAAGCAACTTGCGCTTAGTGGTTAAAATCTCGCGTCGCTACCTGAATCGTGGTTTGTCCCTGCTTGATCTAATAGAAGAGGGGAATCTTGGCCTCATTCGAGCGGTTGAAAAGTTTGACCCAGAGCGTGGTTTTCGCTTCTCAACCTATGCCACTTGGTGGATACGCCAAACCATTGAACGGGGGATCATGAACCAAACTCGTACTATTCGTCTTCCTATTCATGTGGTGAAAGAACTTAATCTGTATCTCAGAGCTGCCCGTGAGCTGACTCAGAAGCTTGATCATGAACCAAGTGCAGAAGAAATCGCAGACATGCTGGATAGGCCAGTAAAAGACGTTCAAAAAATGCTGGGGTTGAATGAGAAAATCAGCTCAATTGATTCTCCGGTAGGTGGTGCTAGCGAAAATAATACCCTAGTGGATATCTTAGCCGATACACAGCATCAGGGGCCTGAAGAAGACCGCCAAGACACAGATGTTCTGAATAACATTGATGGCTGGCTAGAAGAGCTGAACGAAAAACAAAGAGAAGTAATAGCGCGCCGCTTTGGCTTGCGTGGCTACGAACCTAGTACGCTTGAAGACGTTGGTTTAGAAATAGGGCTGACTCGTGAAAGAGTGAGACAAATCCAAGTGGAGGCTTTACGTAAGCTGAGAGTGATACTAGACAAACAAGGTTTATGCTTAGATGATGTGATTCGTATTGAAGAACACTGATTATAGCTAGGTACAAAAAAGCCCAATCTAGTGAACTAGGTTGGGCTTTTTTATTAAGTTGTTTCGCTTTCTGAGCTTATTTCGAGAATATGCTGTTGTACTTGGGCTTGATACTTGTCAGAGAGTCCTTTCACTTCATACACCATAACTTCTTTTTCTTGCTCCTCTATAATCTCAGGTAGGCCTGTGAACACTCTGTGTTGGATGTTCGGCAAACTAAACACATCGCCACATAATAAAAGAGCGTTTAAGGTACTGCAGCGAGCAAGGAAATCAATGTCAGCGCTCATACTGGCTAATTGCTCAGGTGTTATGTCTTCACTGTTACCTGCTTTGGAAATCTCCTCGTTCCCCTTATGAAGAGATAAGTGGAAATCCAACGTCGGGGCATTCTGATAGAGCTCGGCTTCGAACAGTTTTTTCACCAAGCCTAAAAACAGCTGTGCCGTACTCACTCCGTTGATGTACAAATGGTCGTCACAGTCAGCAGCATGGAAAACGATCATGACGGAGTGTTCTTTGTGCTGATAAACGGTGCCAAGGTAAATGTCACTGGCTTGGAAAATAGCCCGATAGATAGGAGTGAGTAAGTTAGCAACTTGCAGCTCAGACATAGCGTCTTGCCAGTCCGCCAAGTTCGCAATATCTATATGCAAGACACAGCTACGCTTTTGAGATTCCTCAAAAATAGCATCAAAATTAAATTCGATCTGCGTTTCTTGAAGCACAGGTAAATCGACAGTGTTTTCTTTTGTTTGCTCTTCTTCCTTAATAGTATTCTCAAAGTCTAGAGACTGTACGGCTTTAATGGAATCAAATAACTGCCTTGCTTCTACATAGTTGCCATTGTCCAATGGGGTGTCTCGATGGCCTAGCTGAAGGTTTTTTAGGGCCTGCGTTGCATCTTTAATTGGGATGAACAGCCAACGGCTAATAAACAACATAATTAGGCTGAAAATGGTGCAGCTAAAAATGGCGACACCAATAAGTAAGTTATTTAAGTGTTCTATGGTTGCTTGGGCAGGCGTCTTATCTAGGGTGATTAAAACGTGACCAACTACCTCATCACGAAATTTTACACTGGAACTGTAGATTCTACGTTTATCGTCCGGTCTTAACTCTAAATCACCAGCTAAATTTGCATTGCTACTGTCTGCTTCAGCAAGTAATTCGTCTTTTCTGTTGTACACACGGGCGCTTAAAATATTCTCATCGAGCACCAAGCGGTTTAATAATACATTGAGGCTCAGTAAATCATTGGTGAGAATGGATTGAGTCGCATTGAAGGCGGCTTGAGTCGCTAGGCTGCTACCTAATACTTCCGTTTGCTGAGCAAGGTGGTTTTCTAAGGCGTGGCTAATAGTATAGAGAAACAAGCAAACAGTTAAAAAAATCATGGAAATGAAGCTAATAACCATGACAACTGAGGCGTTTATTTTGGCATGCAGTTGGGCGAGTAACTGTTTGAAGCTGTTGTTCATTGACATCCTGTAGGGGAACTCATAAGTCGATTTACTAAGTATACCTATCATAACGGCGGTTATCAGGATACTTTAAGAGAAAAGGGCTTATTCGCCAATAATATAGCCCTTCAAAACATTATGGTTGTCCTTTCGATTACAAGATTTGATATAGTAGCGGCCTCTTTAGTATTGAGGTAATCCTATGTCTGCTTGTATTACGCTTATGGGTTCGCTACCAGCGAACTATCTTGACACTTTTCACACTTGGTTATCAGCACGCCAATTAGATGGAAACAGCCAATTCTTAAGTGATGATCAAGACAGCTTTGATGTTGTACAAATTTCACTAAAACACGTCCCTCAAAACACAGATACGACTCAGTTGCGCCTAGACCTGTTGGCCTTAGCGGATGAAACCGGCATAGATCATGTGTATCAAGATCGTTTGGTTGATATTCAGCAGCCAGGAGTGGCGGTCTTTGATATGGACTCGACCCTAATTAAAGCAGAGGTGATGGATGAGTTGGCCGTTGAAGCAGGCATTGGTGAGCAAATCGCCAAAGTCACGGCCAGTGCGATGCGTGGGGAGATCGACTTTGTGGAAAGCTTTGTGCAAAGGCTGGCGTTACTTAATGGCCTAAGCAGTGAAGTGATGGATGGGGTCTATCAGCGTATTGTCCATATGGATGGAATCTCGACCTTGATGAAGGTGCTGCATCAATATGGTTGGCATACGGCTATTTTATCCGGTGGTTTTACCTACTTCGCTGATCGAGTAAAAGAGGCTTATGGTATGAGTGAGGTGCATGCCAATGTGCTAGAGATTACCGATGGTCAGTTAACCGGTAAGCATTTAGGGCCGATTGTAGATGCACAGAGAAAGAAGCTGCTATTAAGTCAAATAGTCTCAGAACAAAATATTGATTGGTCACAAACCATCGCTTGCGGTGATGGCGCAAACGACCTTCTAATGTTAAATCAGGCCGCTCTAGGCGTGGCTTTACATGCTAAGCCTTTAGTCCGTCAACAGGCTCCTTGCCCTATGAGTCAGCTGGGGTTAGAGGGGGTTTTATACTTAATGGGCTTATCATCAAGTCAGATCCGTGCTCAGCTTGCGTAATTTTTTGTGCTGAAATCCGTACGTCGTGATAAAAGCTGTTATGATCAGTAGTCATAACATATAAAGATAATAACAGTGGAGGGCTTGTGTCAGAAATCAAGCTATCAGACATCGATTTAAACTTGTTGTATATATTGCAAGTATTAACCGAAGAGTTGAATGTAACCAAAGCCGCATTGCGTTTGGAAGTGTCTCAACCAGCGGTAAGTCGCTCCTTATCACGACTACGGGAAATTTTTGACGATCCATTGTTTGTTCGCACGTCTCACGGCTTGTCCCCAACCGCGAAAACACAGTCACTTGGTCCCATTCTTGCCACGACATTACAGTCTCTTGAAAACCTTGTGCAGCCTAAACAGTTTGTGCCAGCCACAAGCCAGCGACGCTTTACCTTGTCGACCACCGATTTTGGTATTTTAACGGTGCTGCCTAAAATTTTAGAGCCTTTTCGGCAATCTGCACCAAATGCCACTCTCGATGTAAAGGCTTGGAGCGAAGATACCGCATTAGCCTGGGATAAATTAGATGTTGATGTTGCTGTGGCGGTTTTATCGAAAGAAACCTCTAATGTTGTGCGTTCTAAGCGCTTAATGAGTGATCGAGTGGTTTGTTTGGTTCGTAAAGATCACCCTAGTGTACAAAACACGCTCACTTTGGAGACCTATTTGGCCGCCAGTCATGTACAAGTTGTATTGGGGAAACGAGAGTACTTTGCCGTAGACCGAGAACTTGAGAAAATGAACGCGCGCCGTCATGTGGCGGTTCAGTTACCCAATTTCGTACCTGCCGCGAGGGTCGTAATGGACAGTGATTTACTGCTGACAGTGCCTGAACTCTTTGCTAAAGATATGGTTGAAAGTAACCCAGAATTGGCTATTTTCGAGCTTCCTTTTTTAGACAAAACGTTCGATTACTCTATGGTTTGGCACGAACGCTTTCAGCATGACGCAGCGCATTTATGGTTTCGAGGTTTGTTAGAAGACGCCTTTATCAAATAGTTGATAAAGGCTTAGCCTATTACTTAAAAGTGTCAAAAGGGTAGTAATCGTACTCTTCCCCCTGCTTGATCTCGCTTCCGGCTTTTATGTGTAAATACCCGTCACTTTCACAAGCGGCCAATAAAGCGCCTGAGCTTTGTTGCTTATGTGCTTGTGCTTGTCCTTGAGAGTCGATGCTTACTCGAATAAACTCATCACGCTTAATTGCCGTTGCCCGTTGAAACCCAGCCGCTACG
Organism: Marinomonas epiphytica; assembly: GCF_054780655.1. Taxonomy (NCBI): domain Bacteria; kingdom Pseudomonadati; phylum Pseudomonadota; class Gammaproteobacteria; order Oceanospirillales; family Oceanospirillaceae; genus Marinomonas; species Marinomonas epiphytica. Next base: position 30,155 of record NZ_BAAGVX010000039.1, on the reverse strand, counting down.
GGGTAGCTTTTAGGGTCGTTAGTTTGTCTACCCGCTGAGTAGTTTAACAAGGTTCTAGCAAACCAATGAAACGTCACTAAGGTGGAGCTGGGGTTACCAGGCAGACCCAGAAAAGGAATGCCGTTGATGCTGGCATGCATGAGAGGCTTTCCTGGTTTCATGGCTATTTTCCATAAGTGGACAGTACCCAGCTCTTCTAGTGCTTGGGTGACATAGTCTTTTTCACCAACAGAGACACCGCCAGAGCTAAGTATAATATCCGATGTTTTCGCGAGCTCTTGCAGCGCTTGCATTGTGGCTTCTGGTTCGTCTTTTACATGTGTTTGATGTTCCACCTGATGGCCTAGTTGGGCGACAAGTGCTGCCAGCATCGGGCCGTTAGAATTGTATATTTGACCGTCTGCTAATGGGGTGCCGGCCGGTGTCAATTCGTCACCGGTTGTTAGAATGGCTACTTTTAAAGGGCAATAGACTTCAACTTGGTCGACTCCAATGCTGGCGAGTAGTCCTAAGTCCATTGGCGTTAATTGTTTACCTTGGCTTAAAATCATTTGCCCTTTAGCGATGTCTTGGCCTTGAGGGCGAATGTTTTGTGAGCGCTCAGGTTGCTGGTTAAATAAAACGCCCTGTTCTGTCAGTTGGGCATTTTCTTGCATAATAACTAGGTCAGCGCCTATTGGAATAGGGGCACCTGTGAAGATACGCGCACAGGTGCCCGCTTCTAAATGACTGGGTTGGCTACCAGCGGTAATGTACTCTGATACGGGTAACGCTTTACTTGCTTGCCAGTCATCTAGGGCAAGGGCATAACCGTCCATTGCACTGTTATCCCAAGGTGGTACATCGAGCCCAGCGACGATATTACTGGCAAGGGTTCGATTGAGAGCGTCTTGTGTTGCAATGGTTTCAGTTTCTACCTTGATCGATGCGGTTTCTTTAATGTGCTGCAGGGCCGCTGCAAATGGCATGAGAGATGACATATCAGTTCACCTCGTTAGGCGCTTGATACGGTCCGATCAGCATATTAACAAAGTTACATGGGCGATGTGTTGCATCGAGCTGCTCTTTTAAAATACCGTTCCAGGCCGTTTTACAAGCGCCTGTAGAACCCGGTAGGCAAAAAATTAAGGTTTGATTCGCTAGGCCGCCAAGAGCTCGCGATTGAATGGTAGAAGTCCCTATTTCATGATACGAAATATGGCGAAATAGCTCACCAAAGCCCTCAATGCTTTTATCAAACAATGGCATCATAGCTTCTGGCGTGCTATCACGAGAGTAGAATCCAGTCCCACCTGTGATTAACACTACATGTGTTTCTTTACTGGCAATCCACTGAGAAACAACGGCACGCATGTCGTACACATCATCTTTGACGATTTGGCGATCAGCTAATTTATGTCCTGCTTGCTGAAGAAGCTCAACAAGGGCATCTCCTGAGGTGTCTTCGGCCAAAGTGCGAGTGTCTGAAACGGTGAGAACGCTGATTTTTAACGGGCGAAATGGTGTTGGTTGTTTGGCCATGTGGCTTCCTTATTAGCCTCCTGTTGCGCTCATGAAACGCAATATCTGAGGGGCTTCGTCTAAATTAAAGTGGTGTTTTTGTGGCTTTAGTGCCAATGCGTCTATGATAGCGTCTGCTAATGTCTGGGAAGTATCTAGGCCGCGAATAAAGGGTTTTAAATCTTTAGAGTGTTCATTGCCAAGGCAGAGTAATAAACGGCCCTCGACAGTCATTCGTACTCTATTGCAGGTATCGCAAAAGTTATGGCTGTGGGGCGAAATAACGCCAATACGATGTTTAAACCCTGCCACATTATAATAGCGAGTTGGGCCACCTGTGGTGTTCGAACTTGGGCTCAGTTGGTACTTTTGCCCTAGCGTGTCGATTACTTCATCGCTGGATAAATACGTGGCAGCTCTATCATGGCTGCTAATCTGGCCTAGAGGCATTTCTTCGATAAAGCTGATGTCCATGTTTCGTTGCAATGCAAATTGAGCTAAATCGAACAGTTCATCATGGTTGTGGTTTTTAAGTATCACACTGTTTAGTTTGACTCTCTTAAAGGGTAAACGGCTGGCAATCTCAATACCATCAATCACCTGCTGGAATTTATCACGACGCGTCAGTTTTAAGAATCGCTCAGCACGTAATGTATCTAAACTGATGTTAATCCGAGAGACGCCTGCATTAAGCAAGTCATGGGACATTTTAGCAAGTTGAGAGCCATTCGTGGTTATGGTCAGCTCTTCAAGACCCGGGGTATTGGCTATTTCCTCAATGGCCCAAAGAATGTTTTTCCTGACCAGAGGTTCTCCCCCTGTAATACGAATGCGCTTGGTGCCTAAACCAATAAAAGTTTTCGCCGTGGTAATGATTTCTTCTAACGAGAGAATGTGAGATTTAGGGAAAAAGGTTGCGTCTTCGTCCATACAATAGGTGCAGCGAAAGTCGCAACGATCCGTCACTGAAATGCGCAGGTAGTCGATTTTTCGACCAAAAGGGTCGATTAACTCGGGAGCACTCAAGAAAAATACCTCTAGTTCTGGACCTTCTATCAAAGCAAAAAATTGCGCGTTTGGCAAAGCCCCTAACAGACTCGATACAAAACTTTGAGTATTTCGAAAGTAATAGGTTCAATGTGCTTAGTCTATTCGCTTTTTAGGTGCTGTTTGAGTGCCCATTTAATATGTTCTTTTACGAGCTCACTGGCAGTCGGTAGTGCTTCTTTGAGAGCCGTAAGAACTGTTTCTTGGGTCGGGGCGTTGCCAAGAGCGACGGCAATGTTGCGTCGCCAGTTCTCATAACCGGTACGACGAATGGGAGACCCTTCCGTGTTTTTTAAAAAAGTCGCTTCGTCCCATTTAAATAAGGTGATAAGGTCGGCTTCGTCTAATTGATGACGGGGCTGAAAATCTTGTTCGTTCGTATGTTTGGCAAACTTAGTCCAAGGACAAACCAATTGACAGTCATCACAACCGAAAATTCGATTGCCCATTTTTGCACGTAATGGCTCAGGGATGGGGCCTTTATGTTCAATGGTTAAATAAGATATGCACTTGCCTGCATCTAGCACCCAAGGCTCTACGAAGGCATCAGTGGGGCATTGTGTTAAACAGGCTGAGCAACTACCACAGTGCTTTGTTTTGGTTGGTGGGTCAACGGGCAAGGGTAAATTTGTAAACACTTCGCCGAGTAAAAACCAACTGCCCCCTTTGGGAGTCAATAGCAGAGTGTTTTTGCCAATCCATCCCATACCAGCTTGCTCTGCTACTTGTCTTTCTAAAATAGGAGCGCTGTCAACAAAGGCTCGATAGCCATGTTCGCCCACGGCGTTTTCAATTCGCTTGGCCAATTGTGTGAGGCGCTTTCGAATCAGTTTGTGATAGTCACGCCCTAATGCATACCGCGCAATATACGCTTTATCTTTGGTTTGCAGGCGCTCAACTGTGGCAACAGATTGAGGAAGGTAATTCATTCGTAAAGAAATGACTCTTCGAGTGCCTGGGTGAAGTTGGTCTGGCTGAAAACGAAGATCACCATGGTTAGCTAAATATTCCATGCCAGCGTGATAGCCTGCACTCAGCCATTGGTTAAAATCTTCACGATATTGCTCAAGTTCTGGGGCAACAATTCTTGCTTCTGCAAAGCCCAGTTCTTGTGCCCAAAGTTTAATTTGAGCAGATAACTGTTGCAGCTCATCAGGGGAAGACAAAGAGGAGGGGAGCACAATAAATACCGTGTTAAACACGCCAAACTCAGGCTGAGTTTGGCGTCATAGGTAATAAGGATTAGTAAAGAAGAGAGTCGCCTTTCACCACATCCATTAACAGTTTGACAAACATGCGGTCAGCTTCTGTGTGGTTTTCTAGGATTTTAATGGTCGTTTGGTTAGACACTTCTTCTGCTATACGCTCATAAGCATTTGGCTCGTTGATGTTTTCTTTAGCAATGCGTACTAACTCGCCAGACAATTCTGGGTCCATTAGCATTTTGCGGAAACAGCGTAGAAATTCATCAATAATGCGTTGTTGATTGAGCTCATTAGCCATTTTATAACTCCTAAAATAATAACTCGAGTATAACACCATGAAGTGACAATAAGAGCAAGTTCTATGATGCAAATAGCGTTTCAGGTGTTGACAAGATACGGCTTAGAAAGCAATATACTTTGTTAACTGTCGACGTCACCCTGTCGAAGCATTCTTTTTGGGGCCATCAGCCCTTCCAATCGGCATTTTGCTGAAAACACAAGTACTAGAAAGCGTGAAGTCTGCCTTCTTTTACTTCCCCTCGCGAAAAGACGCGAGCAGTGTAAACACTGCGATTTCTTGCGTTTGAGTGTCCTTAGTTTCAGGTTACCTCATTTGTTTTAGCAAACTTCGTTATACAAACTTTAATCTGCCTTACGTATGCGGTTACAATAGGACCATACTGAAAGCAGTGACATAAATAATTATAGAGGCGAATTAAGGTGGAGTTATTATCCGGCGGTGAAATGATTGCACGTTTCCTCAAAGATGAGGGAGTGGAATATATCTACGGTTACCCAGGCGGTGCCGCACTTCATATCTATGATGCTTTGCATCGTCAAACGGATGTGAAACACATACTGGTAAGACACGAGCAAGCTGCAACACACATGGCAGATGGCTATGCCCGAGCAACAGGCAAAGCGGGTACTGTGTTGGTGACTTCCGGTCCTGGTGCAACAAATACTGTAACAGGCATTGCGACGGCTTACATGGACTCTATTCCCATGGTCGTTATTTGTGGTCAGGTGATGAGTTACCTGATTGGTGAAGATGCTTTCCAAGAAACAGACATTGTTGGTGTCTCTCGACCTATTGTTAAGCACAGCTTTACGGTAAAACATCCTTCTGAAATTCCGACTATTTTGAAGAAGGCTTACCATATTGCCAGCTCAGGCCGTCCTGGCCCCGTGTTGGTTGATGTGCCTAAAGACATGACCATGCCTGGGGAAAAGTTCGAGTACCATTACCCTGAGTCGGTTTCTTTGCGTTCGTACACGCCGCCAACGAAAGGCCACAGTGGTCAGATCAAGAAAGCGGTTGAACTGTTACTTTCTGCTAAGCGTCCAATTATTTATGCTGGTGGTGGTGTCATCATGGGCGGTGCATCTAAGCAACTGGTGCAACTTGCTCAAGCATTGAATACTCCCGTGACTAACACTCTAATGGGTCTTGGTGGTTATCCAGGTACTGATAAGCAGTTTGTTGGTATGTTAGGGATGCACGGCAGCTACGAAGCAAATATGACCATGCATCACAGTGACCTTATTCTAGCGGTAGGTGCACGTTTCGATGATAGGGTAACGAATGACCCAGACCAATTCTGCCCTGGCGCCAAAATAGTACACATTGATATTGACCCTGCAGCGATTTCTAAAACCATTCGTGCTGATGTGCCAATTGTAGGACCAGTTGATCAAGTATTAGATGAAATGCTAGGTCTCATTGAGGGTCAAAAAGGCAACGCAGACGCTCTAGCTAGCTGGTGGAAGCAAATTGATGAATGGCGCGCTGTGCATGGTGGCCGTTATGACACCAGCAGTGAAAAGATCAAACCTCAGGCCGCTATTGAAGCCTGTTGGCGTGCAACTAAAGGAGACGCTTTTGTGTCCTCGGATGTTGGTCAGCACCAAATGTTTTCAGCCCAGTACTATAAGTTTGATAAACCATACCGTTGGGTGAACTCAGGCGGCCTAGGTACCATGGGATTTGGTTTACCAGCAGCGATGGGTGTGAAAATGAACTTCCCGAAAGAAACCGTAGTGTGTGTTACGGGTGAGGGTAGTATTCAAATGAACATTCAGGAGTTGTCTACGTGTTTACAGTACGGCTTACCGGTGAAGATTCTATGTTTGAATAATGGTTACTTAGGCATGGTTCGCCAGTGGCAAGATATGAACTACGAAGGACGTTATTCCAACTCGTACCTAGATTCATTACCAGACTTCAAAGTACTAATGGACGCTTATCGTCATAAGTATGTTGAAATCCGCAGTAAAGATGAGTTGGATGCAAAAATGGAAGAAGCGTTTGCGATGACAGATCAATTGGTCTTCATTAATTGCTACGTGGACCCAGAAGAGCACGTATACCCAATGCAAGTGCCTCGTGGCTCTATGCGCGATATGTTCTTGAGCAAAACGGAGCGAACTTAACATGAGACACATTATTTCTGTACTAATGGAAAATGAACCAGGCGCTTTGTCTCGCGTTGTTGGCTTGTTTTCTCAACGTAACTTCAACATTGAATCATTAAACGTAGCGGCGACGGACGACCCAACCTTGTCACGCCTGACGCTAACGACCCACGGTTCAGATCAAGTGGTTGAACAGATCACAAAGCAGCTTAACAAACTAATTGATGTGGTTAAGTTGGTCGATCTGACCGAAGGGCACCACATTGAGCGTGAATTAATGTTGGTAAAAGTTCGTGCAACGGGGGCGCAACGCGCTGAAGTGAAGCGCACTGTGGATATCTTCAGAGGCAACATTATTGATATGACACCTTCAATATATACCGTACAAATTGTGGGTGAATCAGACAAACTTGATGGCTTCTTGCAAGCTCTCGGTGGAACACATCTTTTAGAAGTGGTTCGTACTGGTGTATCCGGCATTGCACGTGGCGAGAAAGTGCTCAGTTTGTAATTGGCAAACGGCTTAATAAATGCCGCTAAGATACTATCTTAGCGGCATTTTTGTAGGTACAAGATAGAGGTTTTTATGGACAAAATTGACTTGAAACTGATCAAGGCTTTAGAGCGCGACGCTCGTATGTCTTATGCCCAGTTAGGTAAACTTGTACACCTTTCTGCACCTGCCGTAACCGAGCGAATCAAAAAGCTTGAAGAGCAAGGAGTAATAAAGGGCTATCACGCAGACATTAACCTAGAAAAAGTGGGAGTACCTATTACCGCATTGGTCGAATGTGAGGTGTATCGTACAAAAGAGCGTGAATTTAAAGCCTTAGTTATGAGTATTAATGAGGTGATCGACTGCTATAACGTGACAGGCCCTTCGGCTTTTGTTATTCGTGTTGCTGTTGATTCCATGTCAAAGCTTGACGAGCTGTTAGAACGACTAATCGATCTAAGTGACACCCGCACTATGATGATTCTTGCTCATCCAGTGAAGCGCGGAATGCCACTAGGCATGGGCTCGTTATAAGGCTGCTTGAGCAGCGTCTGGTCGGCGCTTAGTCGGCCATTGGCTAACCATCATACCGATAAAGATTAAGGCGCACCCTGCTAATTCGCGTCCAGATAGTACCTCTCCCATTAACCACCAGCCACCTAACGCAGCAAATACCGCTTCGGTGGATAAAATAAGGGCAGCGGAGCTTGGGGCTACATTCTTCTGACCAAGTGTTTGCAATGAATAAGCAATAGCTGAAGAAGCAATACCTGCATAGACTAGCGGTAACCAGCTCGCTTTTACGGCTTGCCAGGTGATCGTTTCAAAGCTCAAGGCTAATATCCAAGATAGAGCAGCAACCACGATAAGCTGAACAATAGAAAAGCTAATAATAGGCACTTTGCGAGAATAGTAACCCACGATCAGAACGTGTCCTGCCCAGAAAAAAGCTCCTATCAATTCGATACCATCGCCTTTTTGAATGGTCAGATTCGGTCCAACAGTTAACGTATATAAGCCTGTTAGCGCGAGGATGATGCCAAACCAGGTGTTGCGTTCAATTGTATGCTTTAAAAACAAACCTATTAAGGGAACAAAAAGCATGTACATGGTGGTGATAAATCCAGCATTAGCCGCAGTCGTGTAAAGTAGTCCGACTTGTTGGAGCGTGGCACCAGCGAATAATACTAAGCCAGCTAAGCAGCCAGCCTTTAAGGTTAAGGCTAGATCCCCTGTTCTATGCCGCTCGAAGCAATAAGCAAGTGGCAACATTGATAAGGCCGCCAAAGTGAAGCGAGTTGCGTTGAAACTATAGGGGCCAAGTAAGTCCATACCAACACTTTGTGCCACAAAGGCAAAGCCCCATATTGCTGCTGTTAGCCATAAAAAAGCATGTGAAATTGTCATAATGTTAGCCCTACGTCTAAAAAATCTGGGTTGATTGATAGGAAAAGATTGTAGGTGGCTTTGATGAGAAGTTACATAAGGATTATAAAGGAAACAAAAGCATTAACTTTCGATTCCAAAGAAAATGGTATGTATTTTTTATGAAATAAAGGCGAAGGCTTTAAAAAGAAAACTTGTAGGAATCTCGCCTATTGGATGCACACTTTCGTAAGAAAGTGTGCATTAGGTGATTGCTAGCTTTTACGGTTGAAGCGTTTGTTAAATTTAGCGATACGACCATCTTTCTGGGAAACGTTTTGTTTACCAGTATAAAAAGGGTGTGAGGCACTGGACACATCTAGAGTCATGTAGGGGTAAGTTTCTCCTTTATACTCAGCTGTTTGTTGGGTTTTAACAGTTGAGCCAATTAAAAAATAAGTATCAGCGACGGTATCGTGAAACAGTACTTTTCTGTATTCAGGGTGGATATTTGCTTTCATCTTAAATTCTCTTTAATGATAATGAATATTATTAGATTATGTTATATAATAACATTTTGTATTTCAATACAGACCCTTTTATTTACGTTTTCTCTCATGTAGGAGGTTCTTGTCCCCTGACATGCCTGTCTTATTAAGGGGTTAAGCATGCCCGTCCTATTAAAGAGCCCAGTATTGATATAGGTAAGCGCATAGGTACATGCCAACTCCAAATAGACAATGAGTGGTGCTGCTACGCACTCTGGCAACCAAGGGGGCTGGGCTTTTTCTGGCGGCTATGCCTAGGCCTAGTCCAGGTTGAAGAATTAAGAAGGGAAAAATAACCGTTACTAGCCCAAATAAGGCAGCTGGTAGAAGAGTAGGGCTGCTTAGCCAATGGTGACCAACTAAAAGCAATAAACCGGCAGCGAAAATTGCGCCAATAACATAATGCAGTGTCCAACCAATTATAGCTTCTGCCGCTATTTGCGGGGACTTGCTAATGGCAGTGTGGCGAAAGACTCCGTGTTTCATATGGCCTACCCAGCGGCCAACGAGAGCAAAGTCCAATGATGGAACTCCAAATGTTTTCTTTAAAAAAAAGCTCCATAGGTCAATGATTGCGGTAGCACCAAAGCCAATAAAGGTTGCCGGTAATAAAAGGTCGTTAATGAATGTTGTACTAAACATGGTGATCTCCTAATTGGTTTTTGAATGATGGTTAAATCAGATTTAACCAGTAGGATCACACTTAAAGTCGACTTTAGGTCAAGTGGAAATTAACAAGGGGATAAAAAAAGGCCCCAGAAATTGCAAAGTCCAATTATAGGGGCCGTTTAGTTTTTTGGAACTAGAGTCTTTTAGATCACTTTATCCTTGATTACTTTATTTGGCCTAACTTAATAAAGTAGGTTTCACCAGTACTGTCATCAACACCGTCGTTGTCAGTAACCGCGTAAGCTTGCCCTAGGTTATCGAAGGTAAAGCCTTCAATTTTATCCACCACAATACCGTTGCCGGCTATCAACTCAGGTAAGAAGTCATGTACCAGTGTTTTAGTTACAGTAGGCAATTCTTCACCTAGTGCTACAGGTGCTAGGTCTTCTAATGCAACCTTATATAGGCGCTTTATTTTTGCACTTGAGGCAAACTGGTTATCTCTTTCTAATACGTATAAATTACCATCGTGAGCAGTAATTTCAGAAAGTCCCACCCAACCTTTTTGAGAAATTTCCAATGGATAGTGTACCGCTTGCCATGTTTGCTTATTAAGATCATAGCTCAAAAGTTTTGTTAGGTTCTGACCGTCATCTTTCCAAGGTCGCTGGATAGCCACCCAAAGAGTATTGTCAATTTGGGTTATCCCTTCAGCGCCAAAACGTAGCTGGTGCTCTAACAGTTGTTTTGGAAAAGGAATGGTTTGGTCAATCTCACCATATTCGGTGACATGATAAATCCCATGAGGAACGTCTTTTCCAGGATGCCCCTCAGATGCCAGCCAAAACCCCCCTTGAGGGTCTACCGCTATCCCTTCTAAATCGAGTTTCTCGGCAGGCTTTCCGTGGCGAGTTACTGTTAACTTGTGAGTGATTCGTGCAGGATATTGATTGCTATCAATTGTGAAGATAGCAGGCTGATGGGAGTAAAAGCTGTCGCTTACAGCATATAGTTTGCCAGTTTGCGAAAGGTCTGCTGCCAAGCCAGATAGCGCTCCCCAGCCAATAGGTTGTCCAGCAGCATTGGATTGAGATACGATTTGTGGATACTGAGCACTAGCATCCTGTTTTTCGAACAACATAACATGGGAGCGGGGAGCATTATCTTCAACTAGATCTTTTTCATTTGCTGTTGCAATGATATTGCGCGATGGAATAGCGACTGCCGATTCAGGCGCTATGCCAGAAGGCAGCATTTGAACTAACTTAGGTGCTGCACCAGTGTCTTGGTATACTCCGACAATAGAACCACGTTCTGACATTACAAAAATATAAGTCTGATCTCCAAACTTACCCACCTCAAGCCCTTCAGGTTCGGCGCCTTTTTTACCAGAACGCTTTTCAGGGTAATGACCAGTTTTGACCACTGCATGCTCAAAGCTTGCACCGCTCTCAAACAGCACATCTCCCTGCTTGCTAAAGATGGTAAAGCCACGAGCACCACCTTTGTAATCACCTTCATTAGCAATCACAAATCGATCATTATCAAGCCACTTTACGGCATCGGGTTCGCGTCTAACCCCGGTTTGGCTACCACTAAAAATTAATGCGCCATCACGCACTGTATCAATCATCTTAAGGTCGACAGTGCCTGCCGAAAAGTCTTTTATAATGCTTTTGTTTTGCGCATTTACAATGACGATGTGGTTATTTTCTTGTAATGTAACGACAACTTCATCTTGATCGTTAAAGTCAACAAACTCAGGCTCAGGGTCACTGCCTGCAATATCGGCAAGACCAGTCAAGCTAACATTGTGAGTTTTCGAGCATTTACCTTGATCAGTATCAAAGTCGATAATCGATAAGAAACCTGCTGGTTGCTGTGGAATGTCTCCATCATTAAGATCCTCGTCTCGCTCGTTTTCAATGGCCACCGCTACAAAATTGCCGTCTTTTGAAAAAGCTACTGAGTCTGGTTGACCGCCCAATTCACATTGATGAGCGACTTTTTGAGTCGCTAGATTAATAATCGCAAGGTAGCCGTTAGGGTTTATATAGTCTTCAGAGGTGTTTACCCCTGCAACCAACCAGTTACCAAACGTAGCCACAGAAGTAGGTTCACCGTTTAGTGTAAGAAAACCAGCAGGCTTTGGGTTGTGAATGTCTTTAATGTTGATAAAACCTACACCGCCAAGTGGGCTATCGGAGTAAATTAGCGTATTACCATCTTCCGAAGCTGTGATAATTTCAGCAGATGTTTCTGTGGCAATAGGTAAGTCGCTAAGGTTATTAGCAACAGGAAAGCTAGACACTCGATTAAATGAGTCTGCAGATGCTGAAATAGCGATACTAGCTAGGCTGCTAGTAAGTAACGTACGACGAAAGAAAGTTGTTGGCATTATTGTCTCCGCAGTGAATCGTTTTAGGTGATAGCACCTTAAGACAGATAGGTGACAAATCTATTGCTAATATATTTCCCTTTTATGATGGTTTGGTGTCAAGCAATAAGCAGAGCCAAGTAACATAGCTCTGCTAAAAAACGGGTGTCAATTCCTGCCCGACATGATGCCACCATCGACATCGATTACGCTTCCCGTTGTCCAGCTGGCCTTATTAGACAGTAAAAATAGTACACTATTCGCAATATCGTCAGGTGTGCCAATACGGCCAATAGGGTGGAATGGATTGAAGCTAGTGAGTGTTTGCTCTAACTCTTCTTCCTTTATAAAAGCATTGTAAATTGGTGTTTTTACCACAGCAGGAGAAACAGCATTAACTCTAATATTATGGTCAGCCAACTCCATAGCCATGTGTTGAGTTAAAGCGTGTAAGCCGGCTTTTGCCATTGAATATGCCGAAGATGGTGTAGCTTTGATGGCTTGCTTCGCCCACATTGAGCCAATATGGACAATAGCACCACCTCCATGCTGTACCATATTTCGAGCAACGGCTTGAGAAAGGAAAAAACTGGCTCGGTTAATATCTGCATAGATATCATAGTCAGTTTCATTGTGGTCTAAAAACGGCTTGGGGTTAAAATAGCCCGCAGCATTTACTAGAAAATCAATCTTTCTATTTGATTCTTGAACACTGGTAATGGCCTTAGATACTTGCTTAGGGTTACATAAATCAGCTTGCAAGGTTTCTATCTTTCCTAGGCTTGCAAGGCTCGTTTTAGCTTGAGCTAGTTTATCCGCATTTTTCCCAAGAATCATGACATCGCAACCTTGTTGTAAAAGTTGTTTTGCGCACGCTAAGCCAATACCGCTGGACCCGCCAATAATGAATGCAAATTTTGAATGTGTCATATTTCATGCCTTTTTTGTGTTAATGTGATGCGAATAATTTACGGTTATAAAAAGGCTAAAAATAGTAGATACTTTTTGGTCCCCTAAGTACATTTAGGTACAACTTCATGATAAATAAAGAGAAAAAAGTTTTAAGGAAAAAAGCCCCAGACAAAACGGTGCGCATGGTAGAAAGTATTTATGGCTGCAAATGGTCCCTAACTATTTATCAGCTATTAGCTCAAGGAGTGCATCGACCAGGAGAAATGGTGCGTTCTGTAGAGGGGCTTACAACAAAGGTGTTAAATGACTGCCTTCGTAAGAATATGCAGTTTGGTATCCTTAAAAAAATTACGTTTCATGAGGTACCGCTTAGAGTTGAGTATCAGGTTACTGATTTTGGACAGAAATTTATGGCAATTCTAGACGAATTAGAAAAGCTGCAAAGTGAACTGGAAGATCACAAGGGCTAATTAAGGGGAAACGAATGGCGACCAGTGTTTTGTTGCATACATTAGCTGCATGTTGGGTAATCGTTGTCGGTGCCCTCCAATTGCTCGGTAAGAAGGGGACTCATACTCATAAACGTTTGGGTTGGTCTTGGCTTGTAGCCATGCTAATCGTTGCTATTAGCTCCTTTTTTATGCCAAATACCATGCAGTGGTTTTTAGGTTATGGGCCTTTGCATATTCTTTCTTTATGGATCATTTTTTGTGTGTTTATGAGTGCTCATTGCGCGAAATGCGGAAAAATAGGCTCCCATAAAAGGTTTAATATAGGAGCCTATTTTGGCGCTGTTGGCGCAGGTGTTGCTGCATTACTTATGCCGGGACGAGAATTGCACTCTTTGTTATTTATGTAAACTCGAATGTAATCTGGTGTTTTTGCAAAGCAATGGGTTATAGATCAAAGCTAATTAGGGCTTGTTATGCTCAATGACGCTGATGGCAACCCCTAAGAATAAAATGTCTTTAACAAGGAAGAAGTTGGTAATAAGAATGCCGTCTGACACCTTCCAGACATTTGGTGTTGTCACTAAAAAGCTGAGCGTGGTGATAAAGATAACCACACAGGCGATGCCGGAATAGTAGCCAACTTTACTGTTTTTTAGACCCACGAGTAACCCTATTGCAACAATGATTTCGGCCGTACCAACTAAGCTTGAGACAGTTTGCACGGAAAAAATACTATATAGCCAAGACATAGCAAAATGGTTCGCAATTAGTGGCTCGATCAGTTTCGCTTCGGTGGGCGTGAATTTATATATACCTATCCAAGCCAATATTAGGGCAACTCCAAATACGCCAACCAAGTAGCCAATTTGAGGTGTTTTATTCTGAAGTGTTTGATTCATATCTAAGTTCTCTAAAAATTAATAACCCAGATAGGAGTGGTAGTAGAACTAAAAGTTCTCTTAAAAAAACTCTTTATATGTTTTTGCTATTTGTTTGCATGGTTTATCCCCAATAAAGAGAAATAGATACGGTTTCACATAAAATATAGCCCCGCGACAGCCACGGGGCGACTGTTGCTATAGTTGGGTGGTAAAAGTGCCTTGCGGAGTAACAGGTAAATAGTTTTTATAAAAGTTAAAGTAGGTTTGCTCTGGGTCTAAGTCATCAAACAGCTCAGGATAGAGGGATTTTGCGTAAAACTGGATCATGGCGCTATCCAGAATAGTACGACAGGCTCCATGGTAGGCAGAAAAAATGCGGTTGTGTTGCACTGCTTTGATACTTGACCAGCCTGTACGTTGCTTGAAACCTGCTAAACGTTGTTTTGCCAGTGAGGTATCCACCCCTTGACCCATTACCATGGCATCATCACTACTACCTGTTTCATAGCCCGTAATAAAAATAACATCAGGATCTGCGGCAATAATTTGTTCAGGATTTAATTTCCCCCACCACTCTATATAAGGGGCAGAAATATTATCGCCTCCGGCCATAGTGGAAATAGCCCCCCACATGTTTTTACCAAATGTGTAACCAATTTCATTAACACCCGCTGCACCATATTCTGTGTAAATAGTTGGTTTTGGTAAGTTAGCTTCTTTCAGGCGTTGCTCGATCTCTAATAAATTTTTTTCATACTCTTCAGCTATTTTGTTAGCGCGATCTTCTTGGCCCGTAATGGTGCCAATGAGTCGAGTGCTTTTGAGGTGTCGCTCTAATGTTTGTGCATTATAGTCTACCACTAATACGTTTATGCCCGCGCTTTCTAAACGCTCAATATCGCTACCAAGCCCTTTATATTGCCAGTCAGCAAGCATGATGAGATCAGGGTTAAGTGCAATGACTTTCTCAATGGAAAAAGTTTTGGTATCGACTCTGCCAATACCAGGTATGTCATCTAAAGAGGGGCGGTGTTGTAAATACATTTGCCAGTTAGCTGATCGAGCTTGCCAAATATATTTAGACATTCCAACAACCTTATCAAAGGCTGCTTCAGTGCCAATGGCCATATAGTCTTCAGGGTAAAAGCCCACTATGACTCTTTTAGCTGGGGCATCAAAAGTTACCTGTCGATCTAGTACATCGGTTACGGTCACTTGTTCTGCATATAAGTGGGTTGCCAGAAACACCATAATAATAGTAATTCCGTTTTTAAACATGCTGTATGTCCTCATAAATACTTATTTAAATGATGAAAATTCTATGGGGTAGAAAGTTAGTAGAAAGTGATTCTATTTTATGGGAAAAAACATTAAAATGCACATGAAAATCATTCCCATTTGTATTATTTAATAAGGATTATAATATGGTAACTTTCATCCATAGAGTGGTTGTTCTTAGCCTTATGATTATGGCCTTGCCGAGCTATGCTCATGAAGTCACTCTGACCGATGTGCTGGGCCGGGAAGTAAACGTCGAGGTACCAGCCAAACGTGTCGTGCTGGGCTTTTACGCTGAAGACTATATGGCAATTGGAACGGAGCAAGCTTTTGATCATGTAGTGGGTATTTCAAAAGACCCTTGGCAAGCATGGAGACCTGCTAGCTGGAATTTGTATACGAATTACCGCCCATCGTTGAAAAATATTCCTGATGTAGGAGATGTAGAATCTCAAACTTTCTCTGTGGAAAAGGTACTTAACTTGAACCCAAGTGTCGTGTTGTTGGCCGACTGGCAATACAAAGGCTTGGGGATGGATGCTGACGTACTGGAAGACGCTGGTATTGCTATTGTCGTGGTTGACTATAATGCTCAAACACTGGAACGCCACTTACAAAGTACCAAGCTAATTGGCGAGCTAACAGGTCAAGTTGAGCGTGCTAATACTATCGCCAAAGAGTATGAAGAGGCCGTCATGTACATACGTGATAGCATCACCAAGGCCAACCTTCCTAAACCCCGCGCTTACGTAGAGTTTGGTAATCAAGGGCCAAGTGAATATTCTTTCACCTACGGTAAAAATATGTGGGGGGCTATGGTCACTAGTGCTGGTGGCGATAATATTGCTGCGCCATTTATTGAGTGGTGGGGGCCGATAAACCCTGAGCAAGTACTGGCTTCCAATCCACAAGTAATTTTTATTTCTGGAACCGAGACAGGTAAGAAATCCGATGCCATGATTATGGGGCAAGGGGTAAATAGACAAGATGCCATCGCACGGCTTAAAGGCTTTGCCAAACGGGCGGGCTGGGACGAATTGGAAGCAGTTCAAAACGATCGTGTATTTGGTATTTATCAAGGAGCCTCACGTTCTATTTTAGATGTAAGTATGTTCCAATATGTAGCTAAAGCTATGTACCCCAACTTGTTTAAAGACTTGCAACCAGAGCAAAACTACTTGAACTTCTATCATAAATACCTTCCAGTAACGCCGAAAGGCACTTTCGCTGTAAAAATCACGGACTAATGACTCAAGCTACTTTGATAAATGATGCCGTTAAAGCCCAGCGTCGCTATGAAAAGCGGCGTTGGGTTGTATTGAGCATTCTACTTTTTTTATTGGCGATTTCCTTCGTACTAGATATTGCAACAGGTCCGTCTATGTTAGGGCTTGGGGAGGTATCCCAAGCGTTATTAAACCGTGTCGGATTGACTTTCGAAGTGTCTAGAACAACGGACGTAATCGTCACCAATTTAAGGTTGCCTATCGCTATTATGGCGCTCGTGGTTGGGGGATCATTAGGCGTTGGTGGAGCTGAAATGCAAACCCTATTAAATAACCCAATGGCTAGCCCATATACTTTGGGTATGGCTGCAGCGGCGGGTTTTGGTGCAGCATTAATGCTGTATTTAGGAAGCTTAGGATTGAATGCTCAGCTTGCCGTGCCGATAGGGGCGTTTTTCTGCTGTATGTTGTCCGCCAGCTTGCTGTTTGGGCTTGCAATGATGAGGCATATTACTTCCGGACAACTTATTCTCGCGGGGATTGCGCTACTGTTTTTGTTCCAGTCTTTATTATCTCTCGTGCAGTTTGTTTCTTCTCCGGAGCTAAGCCAGCAAATACTATTTTGGTTGTTTGGTAGCTTAACGAAAGCCAACTGGAATAATGTTGCTATTACCTGTGTCGTTACTTTACTGTGCGTCGCTATCTTATTAAAAGACGCATGGAAGTTAACCGCTTTACGCTTAGGAGAGGAGAGAGCTAAGAGTTTAGGGGTCAATGTAACAAGGTTAAGGCTAAAAACCTTGATTATTGTCGCCGTGATGACAGCCACCGCAACAAGTTTTGTGGGAATTATTGGTTTCATTGGTATTGTCGCGCCAAACATAGCGCGTATGTTGGTTGGTGAGGATCAAAGGTTCTTTTTGCCTCTATCGTTTCTAGTGGGTGCGTTCTTACTTTCTAGTGCCTCTGTATTATCTAAATCAATCGTTCCAGGAGCTTTGTTTCCCATCGGCATTGTTACAGCCATCATTGGTGTGCCTTTTTTCTTTTGGCTGATTATTGGGAAGAGAAGATAACATATGTTAGAAGTAAAAGGATTAACATTAGCCTTTGATGATTTAGTACTGGCAGACAACATGAGTTTTACCCTGCCACAAGGTCAAACTCACGTGATCATAGGTCCTAATGGGACAGGAAAAAGCTCCTTATTAAAAACCATATTTGGCGATATTCGGCCCCAGCAAGGTGAGATTCTTTTTTCTGGAACACCGCTTACCAAGCAAAATACCACTGAGTGGCGCAGTCATTTCGGTTACATGCCCCAAGACATTCGTTTAGATGTGGGGCTAAGTGTATTAGAGGTAGTGTTATTAGGGCAACTTAATGCTTTGTCCTTAAAGCTTGGTGACAGCTTGCTAGAAGAAGCGCTACACGCCTTAGAGCAAATAGGGCTATTACATCTTGCAAATCGTGATGTCAGAACATTAAGTGGCGGGCAGTGCCAGATGGTGTTATTTGCACAGGCCTTAATGAGAAAGCCACGTATTTTAATGTTAGACGAGCCTGTCAGTGCCTTAGATCTTCACTTTCAGCAAGTTATGTTAAATCATTTAGACCTGCAAACTAAGAGTAATAACTGGGTCTCGCTAATGATTTTGCATGATCTGAATTTGGCTGCGCAATATGCAGATAACCTTTTGGTTTTTAAAAATGGCCAGTTGGTTGCCCAGGGGCGCCCAAAAAATATTCTCACTCCACAACTGGTTCAAGATGTTTATGGTGTGGCTGGCGATGTGCAATTAGATGCTACTGGTGTGCCATTTGTACGAACTCACAGACACTCTTTGTCTACACAAGTAACGGGTTCAGGCTCATTAAATGTTAAAGTCCCTGCATAAAGGCATTAAACATGTTGATAAAAATGATTAAGATGGCAGCACTACTGGCTGTATTTGTTCCTTCTGTTGTGTTTGCTAAAGATTGGCAAATTAAAATGCTCAATTATGGTGAAGAGGGGTCTATGGTATTTGAGCCTTCTTATATTGAAGCTCAAGTAGGGGATACGGTAACTTTTATACCAGCCCAATCAGGACATAATGCAAAATCTTACGTAGTGCCAGAAGGAGAGCAAGCTTGGTCTTCTAAATTAAACCAAGAGTATACCTTGAGCCTTAATCAACAAGGCGTGCATTTGTATTATTGCCCCCCGCATTTAATCATGGGGATGATAGGTGTTATCAAGGTAGGGGAAGCCCTTAACCAACAGGTTATCGAGCAAAAATACCCCCGCCTGCGATCAAAAATTTCATTGAATCCAGCTCGTGCGGATAAAATTTTAGATAAATTGTAAGTTAGAGTTATGAAAGTTCGCCATTTGATCAAAGATTGGTCAAGCCTTTCTACTGGTAGTAGAGTCTTAGTGATCAACGGTTTTACCTTTAATCTGGGCTTTTACATGTTGTTGCCCTACTTGGCTGATCACTTGCAACAGTCACTAGGGCTAAGTCCATGGCACGTAGGCTTAGTAATCGGTCTTCGTGTTCTTAGTCAGCAAGGGTTGTTTCTAGTGGGGGGCACTTTAGGTGACTACCTTGGCTATAAGCGTTTGATCCTGCTTGGTTGTCTGGTTCGAGTCGCTGGCTTTTTAGCTTTGGGAGTGGCGACGAGTCTTCCTATGATTCTGTTAGGTGCGTTTTTAACAGGGTTTGCAGGGGCTCTATTTACGCCCTCAAGTAATGCTTACTTGGCTCATGAAGCGCCAAATCAACGTGCTCGTGACCGAATTTTTTCAATGCAAAACTGGACTAGTGAAGCAGGGATGTTCTTAGGTCCATTACTGGGCGTGGCACTTTTTTCGATTAGCTTTGCCTGGGTTGGTACTCTCGCTGCCGGTTTGTTTTTACTTCTGTTTGTTACTCAGTGGCGGTATTTGCCAGATCTGTCTGAACAAGAAAAACGGACGGGCAAAAAGTCTTTGTTTTGGCAACAATGGCTCTCTATGTTTGCTAATCGAAGCTTTATGCTATTTGTTGCTTTTGCCTGTGGTTTTCATTTGTTTTTTCACCAGTTATACCTAGCTTTGCCTTATCAAGTAAGAGTGAGCGGTCAAGGAGCTGAGGTAATTACTTGGGTGTTTATGACATCTTCTGTGCTAGCCATTAGCATGCAACTGCCGATTTCTCGTTGGATTGAGAAAAACATTGGAAGTGCGCAGGCAATGCGGGCGGGCATGATATTGATGGGAGTGTCCTTTCTATTCTTTTTGTTAGAGTCAGAATTACTAGCATGGGGACGTTTTATTCTGTTTGCCATATGTTTTAGTCTTGGCTCTATGATACTGCTCCCCTTGCTTGGTTCGCATGTGGCAAAATTTTGCTGTAAAGCAGAGCTAGGAAGTTATTATGGGCTGTATTCTTGTGTTGGTGGTTTGGCTGCTTTTTTCGGCAATTCAGGAGTTGGTTGGTTACTTTCATTAGACTCACTGAATAGTCAATGGATTTGGTGTGGTTTTGCAATTATTGGTCTTTTCACAGGTCAGGGCTTGTATCGTCAAGTCGTAAAATTATCTTAAAGTAAAGCTAATGCTTGAGTGTTGTCATTAGGGAGGTAGACATGAGTGTAGAGATATTTATTGTTTATTGCGCGGTAGCCTTTTTCTATATTATTAGCCCAGGCCCTGCGGTATTTCTGGCTATTTACAATGGCGCTTTGCACGGTACTCGACGTGTCGTGGCGGCGGCGCTAGGTAATATTCTCGGCTTACTCATATTGTCTAGCTTATCGATCAGTGGTCTGAGTGCTGTGTTAATGGCGTCTTCCTCTTTGTTTACTCTGGTCAAAGTGGTGGGAGCAGTCTATCTCGTTTATCTTGGCATAAAGCAATTTCGTGCTAAGCCTAATGCAATGCTTGGTGTTCAGTCTTCGCCATGTCAGGTGAGTCACTCTATGGGGCGTTACTTTAGAGAAGGCTTTGTTGTGGCAGTGACTAACCCTAAACCCATCATCTTCTTTGCGGCGTTATTCCCACAGTTTTTGACTACCGAGCAAGCAATTCTTCCTCAGTTTATGATCATGACTGGTATGTTTATGCTGTTTTCTTTCTTATCATTATTTACCTATGGGTATCTTGGCAAAAAAGCGAAACACTTTTTATCAGATAATAGGCGGGTACAATGGTTCCAGCGTATCAGTGGAGGCTTATTTGTGGGTATGGGGATCAGTCTGTTTGGAGTCAAAAGCGCCAGTTAATGCAGCAGTCATCAATTAGCTATAAAAAAAAGGTGGCATCGTAGCCACCTTTTTTATAACTCGTTGTGAGTAATGCTTAGCTGTGTTCTTTTAGGAACTCTTCGCTAAGGTAAAGTTCTTCATTGCTGTTTATTTTCACATCACGCTCTAGAATCATGGCGGCAATCTTTTGTGCTTCTTCTAAAGAGTGCATTTCGTAGGTACCGCATTGGTACTCATTCAGCTCTGGGATGTCGTTCTTTGCTTGTACTTTAAGTACATCAGACATGGCCGCTTTCCAAGACGCCGCCACCTTGTCTTCAGAAGGGGTTCCGATCAAGCTCATATAGAAGCCTGTGCGACAGCCCATGGGGGAAATATCAATGATCTCAACTTGGTCGCTATTAAGATGGTCACGCATGAAACCTGCGAATAAGTGCTCTAGGGTGTGAATGCCAGTTTCAGATAGAATTTCTTCGTTAGGAATGCAAAAGCGTAAATCAAAAACTGTGATCTCGTCTCCTTTCGGCGTCGACATGGTTTTGGCTACACGTACTGCTGGGGCATGCATGCGAGTATGGTCAACACGGAAGCTATCTAGTAATGGCATATTGGTCTCCTGCAGGGTGCTAGGCTGACTAAGTCTGGCACCGAAAAATATATTTTATAAAGTGATGGCATTATACATTAAGTTTGTTGTGTTTGCTGGCAATTTTATGGCTTTGCCAAGCTTCATAAATGACGGCTAGACATAGAATGCTGATGGCAAACAGCATATTCAAACCAATGAAAAATGCCATACACAGACAACTCAATAGAGCCATTACAGCCAGTACTTTGAAAGCCGCGTTGAGCAACTTGTAGGCGGCAATACAAGTTAGGGTGTAAATGAGCAAGAAATTACTGTTGGTCATCTCAATGAACCATGCCATTTCCCATTCTGAGAGTTCTGAAAACAGAATCGATAATAAAGTCAGAGAGCAGACAAACAAGACTGCATTGGCAGGGGTCCCCTTGCTGTTTAAACCAGCCAGCTTGCTTGGCAGGGCATGCTGTTGTGCAAGTGACTGCACCATTCTAGAAAAACCGAGTATGTAAATAGCAACATTTGCAAAGGCGATAATATAAGCACCAAAGGCAAACACGCGGCTACCAGTGTGGCCTACAAATTTGTTGACCAGCAGGGCGAGAGACTGGCTGTTTGTGATCTCGTCTCCATAGGTGTGATGAAAGGCGATGAGTAAAACCAGGCTTAAATAGGCAAGTATCACAAGAGCAATGCCGCCGAGCAGAGCAATAGGAAAGTCCCGGTTAGGGTTTTTAAACTCGGCTCCCATATGAGCCATGACCTCGATACCAAGAAAACACCAAAAAATGACTCCTGTTGCATAGAGGGTGGTCTGCCAGTGAGCGAGTGTTTCTGGCAGGCGAATGACCCCAGTGCTGGCGTTAAGGTCGCCAATGATGCTTAACCAAATAATGGTCAAGATCATTACGATGACGACGCCAGTTTGAAAATTGGCCGAAGCTTGAATACCTGCCACAGCAAAAAGAGCAAGGCCTAGGGTGGTAACAATGCTCAGCAGGACTAGGTTACCGTCGGGCTGGTTGATTATGACGCCTAAATAGGCGGCAGCGACTTTAATGGCAACGGCAGGACCAAATAATAAAATACTCAAAAATAACCAACCGATGGCTTTCTCTGCGAGTGGGCCGAACGCTCTACCGATATAGTGAGAGGCGCCTCCCGCTGATGGGTATTTGGCACCAAGAAAGGCGAATATAAAGGCAATTGGGATAATCATAACCGCGGTGATCAGCCAAGCATAAAAAGCAAAGGAGCCAGCTTGAGTTACTGAGATAGCGGGGAGAATCATCAAACCGGTACCAATAAAGGTGGTAACAGTCATGGCGATGCCTTGGATCGGTCCAAGTGTTTTTTGGTATTGAGACATGGTGAGCTCTTTAATAATGGGTTGTAACTAACGATCAAGAAAGTTAAATATAAAATGCTCTGTTGCTAATTGCTCTATACAATCTGACGGGAATATAATGCATTTTGTCGGTTTGTCCGTTAAATTGATGGTTCGGTTAACATGGGGAAGGTAAGTTGGCAGATCAATACGATCAGCGCATTTTAGCGCTACTGCAAAAAGAGGCGCGTTTGTCTGTTTCAGATATTAGCAGGCAGGTTAATTTATCGCGTTCTGCGGTATCAGAACGGATAAAACGTTTGGAAGAGCGAGGTGTGATTACAGGTTATCACGCTAAACTGGCTGTTCCTAAAGTGGGTGGGGTAGATGCTTATATCGCTTTGACTTTTCGGCCCTTATCTTGCGACCTTGTTGTGCCGCTTATTGAGGCGATTCCAGAAGTGGTACTGGCGCATTCTATTAGTGGGGATTTAGATTTACTCTTGTTAGTACAAGCCCCTTCAATGGAGCGTTTGAATGAAATTAGAGAGAATATGGAGTCTTGGCCTAACCTTGATAAGGTCGTTACTCATATGTGCTTAACAAAGCGCGTTGATCGTTTGGGATAAAAAGCGCGAGCCCGTTTAGGCTCGCTTTGATTGTTTGGTTAGGGCATCATGCCTAAAGCAGTAAGGCCCAGATTCTCAGGTAAGTCCAGCATGATATTCATGTTTTGGATGGCTTGTCCCGAGGCCCCTTTTACCAAGTTGTCGATCACAGATAAGATAACCACCTTATCGCCACCTTGAGGGCGATAAACGGCGATACGACAAAAGTTTGCCCCTTTGGTGCTGCGGGTTTCTGGTAAACTGCCAGGGGGCATCACATCAACAAAAAACTCATCTTTATAACGGGTTTCAAACAAGGCTTGTAAGTCTACACTGGTATCCGTAAGGGTCGCGTACATGGTGGAGTGGATCCCACGAATCATAGGTACCAGATGCGGCACAAAAGTGAGCTCAACCTGCTCATTACTTACGGCTTGAAGGCCTTGCTTAATTTCGGGTAAATGCCGGTGTCCGGCTACTCCGTATGCTTTAAAGCTTTCGCTCGTTTCGCACAATAGCGTTCCCACATTGGCGCCTCGTCCTGCACCACTGACGCCTGATTTAGCGTCAGCAATTAGGTGTGCAGGGTCCACTATTCCAGCTTCAAGTAGGGGAATTAAACCCAGTTGGGTAGCTGTAGGGTAGCAACCCGGGTTAGCAACAAGTTGTGCGCCTTTAATTGCAGCACGATTTATTTCTGGTAAACCATAAACCGCTTGTGCCACATAGTCTGGCGTACGATGTTCCATGCCATACCATTTAGACCATTCAACGGTGTCTTTAATTCTAAAGTCAGCTCCTAGGTCAACAACCTTGACGCCACGATCAATTAGCTCTGGCACCTGATCCATAGCGACACCATGAGGTGTTGCGAAGAAAACGAGATCGCATTGGCTAAGTTCTTCAACACTGGGCGTTGTGAAGCGAAGGTCATAGTGGCCTCGAAGGTTTGGGTAAATATCAGCAACAAGCTTGCCCTTTTCGCTACGTGAAGTGATTGCAACTACTTCTGCTTCCGGGTGATTTGCAAGTAACCTTAATAACTCTGCTCCGGTATAACCTGTTCCGCCAACTATGCCTATCTTGTACACTTTCTTTTCCTACTGTTTTGACCAATTAAATGGTAATTTTAGGGATTATGTTTCAACTATCTATTAATAGTGCCCCATTTCGCCTTAGGTTGAAAGTTTAGGTGAGCTTGGCAAAGGAATTTTAATGAAAGGTTACTGGTCTTCCCGCTTTTATCAGAGTGATGACTTGTATTTGCTGTCCTTACTTGGTGCGGTTTGTGGTGTCGTAAGTAGTTGCCTCATCGCATTGCTGTATTTTCTAGTGTATCTACCTCTGTCGCAAATAATGATTAAGGGAGGTGAGGATTTTGAATCCTTATCTCTTGAGTGGCGAGTTGCGTTACCCGTTGCTTCTTGTATCTTGCTAATGTTGCTATTTAGCAAGATACCGCCTCATGTGCGAAAAGTAGGCATCCCCTACGTGGTAGAAAGGTTTAATTACCACCAAGGCAACTTACCTTGGCGCAATGCCGTGGTGCAATTCTTTGGCGCCATTATTGGTTTGGTGGGTGGACTATCAATAGGTAAAGAAGGGCCAACCGTTCATATAGGCGCAACCCTTGGTGCTAAATTAGCCGGTTGGAAGAAGCTTCCGCAACATGGTGTCGAAACTCTTTTAGCCTGTGGCGTAGCGGGTGGTATTGCCGCTTGTTTCCAAACGCCCTTGGCGGGGGTTCTGTTTGCTTTTGAAGTCATTTTATTGGAATACCGTACTCGCTATGTGCTCCCTATTTTATTGTCTGCGGTTGTTGCTACGCATTTAAGTCAATTGTTGATTGGCTCTATTGCCGTTGTTTCCGTCAGTGGCCTAAGCTTATCCTTTATTACTCCTGAGTTATTTGGAGCCTATCTATCTTTAGTCGTTTTTATTATTTTTGTGGCGGGCGTGTTTTCACAAACACAGCGAAAGTTATGGTTATTTGAAGGTTTGCCAATCTGGTTGCGCTTTAGCTTAGTAATGTTAGCAACCGTCTTGGTCGCCGTGTATATACCAGAAGCATTAGGTAGTAGTTTTGACTCCCTCGATCATCTGCTATCGGGTGAAGCCATTGCGGCTTCTTTATTTATTCTCATCTTAGTAAAAGTGGGCTTATCTGCGTTGACGCTAGGGTTGGGTATTCCTGGGGGGATGATTGGACCGGCTTTTGTGATTGGGGCCCTAGCAGGAATTCAAGTCGCTTTATTTTTTAATGTGGCTGACTCGGTAGAAGGTGGCGTTGTATTATTTGCCTTGCTAGGTATGGCTGCCATGATGGCAACCTGTTTTCAGGCCCCCTTAACTGCGTTACTTACCGTTGTCGAAATGACCCATACTTCGGAAGTGATTGCTCCCGCTTTGTTTGTTATCGTCCTTTCCTGCTTATTGTCCAAACTCATGTTGAAGCAAGAGTCCATTTTTGTATCTCGGTTATCCTATATGGGGTTATCAGGTACATTTACGTCTATTCGCCGTTACTTAAGGCATCAAGCCGTTGCGCCTCTTTCTGACCCTGTACAAAAACTGAAGTGTCCGCTGCCCTTAGAGCGAATGAAAAGTTTAGCGGCAACTATGGTAGAATATTGTGCCTATGAAAAAGATGGGCGTTGGCACATCGTTAAGCGCTCAAGTTTGCTAGAGGTCTTGGAATCCTTGGCGGTCGGGCCTCAGCCTTGGTTAGCGCCGGTCGATGACTCTTTAGGTGTTGATATTGGACTCGCAACGCAAGTGCAGACCATTACCTGTATAGAAGAACCAGAGTCTTTAGAAACCATGCTGGCGTGGTTTCAGCAGCATGCCTCGGCACAGGTGTTAATCTTGTCGAAAGACTCTACAATGTGCTTATTATCCCGACGTCAATTAGACGAGGCGTTATTAGAAGGCAGTGTTTATCGAAAGTAGAGATGTTGTATTTTTCAAGGTGAAAGTGCAGGCTCTTTAAACGTGTGACAGAAAAGATGAGACAAAATGACTCGATCAGAAGATTTATATAAAAAAGCACAGCACCGTATTCCAGGCGGAGTAAACTCCCCAGTGCGTGCTTTTAATGGTGTAGGTGGTTCCCCAGTATTTTTCCAAAAAGGAGAAGGGGCCTACATCTATGACGAAGACAATAAAAGATACGTTGATTATGTTGGCTCATGGGGGCCAATGATTTTAGGACACTCTCATCCAGATGTTTTGGCCGCAGTGCGTCAACAACTGAATTTTGGGTTGAGTTTTGGTGCGCCTACTGAAATTGAAATTACTATGGCGGAGAAGGTGTGTGAGCTTGTGCCGTCTATGGATATGGTTCGCATGGTGAATTCAGGCACAGAAGCGACCATGAGTGCTATTCGTTTGGCAAGAGGCTATACCTCGCGAGACAAAATAGTAAAATTTGAAGGTTGTTATCACGGCCACTCGGACTCATTATTGGTAAAAGCTGGTTCTGGAGCGCTTACTTTAGGCGTGCCAAATTCGCCGGGAGTTCCTGCGGATCTTGCTCAACATACTATTACTCTTCAGTACAATGATATTGAAGGTGTTAAGCAGTGTTTTGCTGAATTAGGCAGTGAAATAGCTTGTATTATCGTTGAGCCGGTTGCGGGTAATATGAATTGCATTCCACCCGTTGATGGTTTTTTAGAAGCTTTGCGTGATGCCTGTGATCAATCTGGGGCCGTACTGATTTTCGACGAGGTCATGACAGGTTTTCGAGTTGCGCTAGGCGGCGCCCAAGAGTATTACAAAATTACTCCAGATTTAACCACCTTAGGTAAAGTGATAGGTGCTGGTATGCCAGTTGGCGCATTTGGAGGCAAGCGTGAGATCATGGAACATATCGCGCCACTAGGTCCTGTTTATCAGGCTGGTACTCTGTCTGGGAACCCTGTGGCCATGGTTGCTGGTCTGAGTGTTTTAAATAAAATCAGTGAGCCAAACTTTCACGAACAATTGGCAGAGAAAGCACAACGCTTAGTAACAGGCTTGAAAGAAGCCGCAGACGAAGCCGGTGTGCCTCTTTGTGTAGCAAACGTGGGAGGAATGTTTGGATTCTTTTTCACAGAAGCGGAATCGGTCACTCGATTTGAACAAGTACAAGAATGTCGTCTTGATCAATTTCAAGCATTTTTCCACTACATGCTAGAAGAGGGTGTGTATTTAGCACCGGCTTCATTTGAGGCGGGTTTTATCTCTCAAGCGCATACCCATGCCGATATTGATTATACTATTGCTGCTGCGAAGCGTGCTTTTGCGAAATTAGTGAGCAAGAGCGAATAATTAAGGATTTATGTTATGTCGACTGAGACTGAAGAAAAACAAATTGAAGGTGAATCCGAGTCTGGCTCAAGCTGCGAGAGTATGAAAAAGCAACCGCGACGTGAAGTGTATTTACTTCCAAACCTTTTTACGACGGCAGCATTATTTTCTGGGTTCTATTCCATCATTGCGGCAATGAATGGTGAATTTTCCAACGCCGCTGTCGCCATCTTTATTTCCATGGTGTTTGATGGATTGGATGGTCGAGTAGCGCGAATGACTCGTACCCAAAGTGCATTTGGAGCCGAGTACGATTCCCTTGCAGATATGGTGTCTTTTGGTATTGCCCCTGCACTGGTTGCCTTTACTTGGGCGTTGGCGCCTTTAGGCAAAGTTGGATGGATTGCCGCCTTTATTTATGCCGTGGGTGCGGCGCTACGCTTAGCACGTTTTAATACCATGGTCGGTGTGGAAGAAAAACGTTACTTCACTGGACTGCCGAGTCCAGCGGCGGCTGCCATTGTTGCTGGTATTATTTGGGTGGCAAATGATAAAGGCGTGGCGGCAGAAAGCTTGTCTAGCCTTATGGCTTTATTGGTTCCTATCGTTGGCCTACTGATGGTCAGCAATGTGAAGTATCGTAGTTTTAAAGACTTGAATCTGAAAGGTCGTGTCTCTTTTGTTGTATTGCTCATATCCGTATTTTCCCTAGTGCTGATTGCCTTAGAACCTGCGCTAGTGTTAATGGTTTTGTTTTGTGCCTATGGTGGGTGGGGCTTGTTAGGATTGGTGTCCAAACGTTTTAGATAATGGCTCAAATCAAGTCGACAAATTAACCATAAAGCCCTAATTTCGATTAGGGTTTTTTTTGAACTAAATTTTATGGGAATAGTCTATGCTGTAACCTAAATGGAGGCAGAGCATGATAATTCGAAGTAAAAAGCGTTCTGATAGTTTTGAGCATCAAGTCACAGATCAAAAAATATATTTAAACCGGCGTCAGTTTTTATCAGCTTCTGGAGCTGCGCTAGGCGTTGGCCTTACGGGTAATGCACTTGCCGCTATTCAATCTGGTAATGGGCTGAAACCGCCAGTCAATTTAGTGAATGCCTTCTCTAACATTAAGGAGACGGTCTACGGCCAAGATGAAAAAGTAGCACCATTTGATGTTGCTAGTAGTTACAATAATTTCTATGAGTTTGGCTATGGTAAAGGCGACCCAGCAGAGAGGGCGGCAGGCTTAACAACAACGCCGTGGAACATTCGTGTAGAAGGTGAAGCGGAGCGTACAGGAGAATTTTTCCTAGAGGATATTATTAAGACTGCGCAATTAGAGGAACGCATTTATCGCCTACGCTGTGTTGAAGCTTGGTCTATGGTCATTCCATGGGTTGGGATTTCTCTAGCAGATGTTCTGAAGCAGTTTAAGCCTACATCGAAAGCCAAGTATGTGTATTTCGAAACTCTATATGATCCGCAACAAATGCCCGGGCAAAAAGGTGGCAATATTGAATGGCCTTACCGCGAAGGATTACGTATTGATGAGGCAATGCATCCACTCGCATTCTTGGCTGTAGGTATGTACGGAAGCGTATTACCAAACCAAAATGGGGCCCCCATTCGTTTAGTACTGCCTTGGAAGTACGGCTTTAAGAGTATTAAATCCATTGTTAAGATTCGCTTTATGGAAACCATGCCTCAAACAACTTGGAATATGCTTGCGCCAGGAGAATATGGTTTTTATGCGAATGTAAACCCAACGGTAGATCACCCGCGTTGGACTCAAAGTCAGGAACGTCGATTACCAGGTGGCGTTATTTTTCCCAATGTCGTACCCACCGAAATGTTTAACGGCTACGAGGAAGTGGCAGGCTTATATTCAGGAATGGATCTAAGGAAGTTCTATTAATATGATGTTTTGGGATAGGAAAGAAAAACCATACATACTAATCCTTGCTTTAGGACCTTTGTATTGGATGGTGCTTTCACTATTCAGTGGTCGCTACTTTCCTGATCCTGCTGAGCCTTTAATGACAGTAAGTGGTATATGGGCTTGTGTGTTTTTGATCGGATCTTTGTCTGTTTCTCCTTTGGTTAAGTTTGCAAGCATTAAAGTGTTAAACCGTTATCGACGCTTTGTTGGTTTGTTTGCCTACTTTTATAGTTTTTTGCATTTGGTTATCTACCTAGTATTTCATGCCGGATTAAGCTGGCAATGGATTATTCAAGACTTATTACAACGTCCCTACATGTATGTGGGAGCTTTCGCCTTTGCCATACTTTCCCTAATGGCTTTAACTAGCACGAAAAGTATGATGAAACGGCTGGGTGGGCGTTGGAAAAAGCTACATCAATTTGTTTACTATGTCGGTATGGCGGTACTGGCGCATTTGTGGTGGCAAATTAAAAGCGACATTACTATTGCCTTGTGGGTAAGTGTGTTCTTAGCCCCCTTGTTAATACTGAGAATTCGGCAAATTCCCCTTCTTAAAATCTTTTTTACAAAAAGTTAAAAAAGTACTTGCACTAAATCTGTAGATCCTTAATATACGCCCTCGCTGACACGGACAGGGCTTTAAACTCTTACAGAGATTGAGACGCTTAAGTGGCACGGCAACGCTCTTTAAAATAGATAATCAGATAATTTGTGTGGGCGCTCGCTGGAGGCTTCAAAAAATACTGAAGTCTTACGAGACGTCTAACACGTCAATTCGCTTTATTAAGTAAATTGTTAGTGTTTCGATGTTTGAGTAAGCAAACTTTTTTAACTGAAGAGTTTGATCATGGCTCAGATTGAACGCTGGCG
>NZ_BAAGVX010000038.1:410440-421304 GCF_054780655.1 Marinomonas epiphytica | reverse complement strand
AACCAAACCACATTGGCGCTATACGAGGGCTACGCCCTCGGCGTCAGATTCGCTTCGCGAACCGTGACCTACACATCAACATGCAATTTTTCGATTAAACACAATGCCCCGTCAATCGTAGGGCGCTGTTAGGCCGCAGGCCGTAATGCGCCGTTGGGTGCGAAGCTCCCATAATTGAATCGAATCCATTGATGTTATACGAGGGCTATGCCCTCGGCGTCAGATTCGCTTCGCGAACCGTGACCTACGCATCAACACGCAACGCTTCGATTAAACACAATGCCCCGTCAATCGTAGGGCGCTGTTAGGCCGAAGGCCGTAATGCGCCGTTGGGTGCGAAGCTCCCATAATTGAATCGAATCCATTGATGTTATACGAGGGCTATGCCCTCGGCGTCAGATTCGCTTCGCGAACCGTGACCTACGCATCAACACGCAACGCTTCGATTAAACACAATGCCCCGTCAATCGTAGGGCGCCGTTAGGCCGCAGGCCGTAATGCGCCGTTGGGTGCGAAGCGGTCATGATTGAACCAAACCACATTGGCGCTATACGAGGGTTATGCCCTCGGCGTCAGATTCGCTTCGCGAACCGTGACCTACACATAACATGCAATGCTCCGATTAAACACAATGCCCCGTCAATCGTAGGGCGCCGTTAGGCCGAAGGCCGTAATGCGCCGTTGGGTGCGAAGCGGTCATGATTGAGCCAAACCACATTGGCGTTATACGAGGGCTATGCCCTCGGCGTCAGATTCGCTTCGCGAACCGTGACCTACACATCAACATGCAATTTTTCGATTAAACACAATGTGCCGTCAATCGTAGGGCGCCGTTAGGCCGCAGGCCGTAATGCGCCGTTGGGTGCGAAGCGGTCATGATTGAACCAAACCACATTGGCGCTATACGAGGGCTATGCCCTCGGCGTCAGATTCGCTTCGCGAACCGTGACCTACACATTAACATGCAATGCTCCGATTAAACACAATGCCCCGTCAATCGTAGGGCGCCGTTAGGCCGAAGGCCGTAATGCGCCGTTGGGTGCGAAGCGGCCATGGTTGAACCAAACCACATTGGCGCTATACGAGGGCTACGCCCTCGGCGTCAGATTCGCTTCGCGAACCGTGACCTACACATCAACATGCAATTTTTCGATTAAACACAATGCCCCGTCAATCGTAGGGCGCCGTTAGGCCGAAGGCCGTAATGCGCCGTTGGGTGCGAAGCGGTCATGATTGAACCAAACCACATTGGCGTTATACGAGGGCTATGCCCTCGGCGTCAGATTCGCTTCGCGAACCGTGACCTACACATCAACATGCAATTTTTCGATTAAACACAATGTGCCGTCAATCGTAGGGCGCCGTTAGGCCGCAGGCCGTAATGCGCCGTTGGGTACGCTGCGCCCATGGTTGAACCAAACCGCATTGGCGCTATACGAGGGCTATGCCCTCGGCGTCAGATTCGCTTCGCGAACCGTGATCTAGGATAATAGGTTTTATAGTGATTTTTGGAATTCTTTAACGGCATCAACAACTTGCTTGGCACCGGTTTGAATATTGTTCATCACTTCGCCAGCATTATTCGATAATGCTAAGGCGCTTTCTGCTTCTTCTAAGCTGGATTCGATAAGCGAAACGGCTTTTTCAGTAAGCTGTTTGTTTTCTGCCACTACATCGATAATTTGTTCGGTAGCCGAGCTGGTGCGGGAGGCAAGTTGACGTACTTCGTCTGCTACTACAGCAAAACCTCGACCTTGCTCACCAGCACGGGCCGCTTCAATTGCGGCATTCAAAGCAAGTAAATTAGTTTGATCAGCAATACCTCGTATCCCCTCGACCAGTTCAGATACTTTGGCTGACTGGGAGTCTAGGGCATAAATCCCCTGGCTGGCATCACTCATTCGAGACGATAATGACGACATGGTTTCTATGGTGGAGTTCAATACTTCAATACCTGTGGTGGCATTGGTGTCGGTTTCAATTGACACTTCATAAGCGATGTTCGACGTTTGCGAAATCGCTGTCTCCCGTTCCATTTGCTCAGTAATAACGGTAGCAAACTTAACGACTTTATAGAGTTTGCCTGTTTCATCGTGAATAGGGTTATAACTCGCTTCAAGCCAAATTACTTGCCCCATCTTATCTATTCGCTTAAATCGGCCTGAAACAAATTGACCGCTGGCCAGTTTACGCCAAAACTCGGCATACTCTTCCGAAGAGGCTTCTTCGGGAGTGCAGAAAATTCGATGGTGTTGGCCAACAATTTCGCCTTTGCTGTAACCTACACCTTGTAAGAAATTATTATTAGCCTCGAGGATTATACCTTCGAGTGTGAACTCAATAACAGCAGAAGAACGATCAAGCGCTAAAAGCATGTCCTTCATTTCATTGGACTTGGTAATGGTCTGTGTCAGCTCAGAGCCAAAAATGACAAAAGATGCTTTATCTTCAAGGGATTTTTTTAAAGGTTGAACAATGCATCGTAACCAGACTTCGCCACCACTTGCTGTTGTCAGGTTAAGCGCTCCATGCCAGTGCTTACCAGAATTTAAAGCGGCTAGAAATGTTTGAGACTCAGCTTTTATTTCAAAGTTACTAGCGATGATAGATTTTAATGGAGAACCTATAATGTCGTTTTCTGAATAACCAGTAGCATTCATGAAGTTTTGATTTACAGACGTAAGGTGACCATTATGGTCGACTCTAAAACTGATCATTTCTTCATTAAGGCTATCTCGGATATCCTTAAATCCTTTTAACTCCGTTTCTAGTTTTTTAATTTGAGCTAGTAACTTCTTGTTTTGAAAAAACATTAAGATTCTCCCGAACTTACTTTTGACACTATTTGAGCGTAAAAGTCATTTTAGACGTGCTTAATTACAAAGTGCAACGATAATTGGAGATGATTACAAAACAACGACAAAATGCCAGCAATAGGTACAACTATCAATGTCGATTCAACTAAGAGCACTGCGCCCACGGCACATTACGATTTACAAAGCTCTCGTTTGAATCTGACGATCTGGTTGTTGGTTCAAACACAGGCGTTAAAAAGCGACTGGAATTTCGTCTGGGGTTTCGAACGCAAGCCAAGCGGCAAGTTTGATTCGCAGTGCGTCTACTCCATCGCCGTTTAACGCTGAGAAAGTTTGTACACTACCGTCGATGTTGAGCTCTTTGATGGCTTTTTGAACGGCAAATTTTGCGTTATTGGCAGGGCCACGTTTGAGTTTATCTGACTTAGTCAAAAGAACATGCACCTTCATACCGTTCGCCGCTGCCCAATCTAGCATCATGGTGTCGAACTCTTTAAGTGGGTGACGAATGTCCATCACAAGAACAACCCCTGCCAATGAACGACGGTTCATCAGATAATCCTGCATGTGTGCTTGCCAGACTTTCTTCATCTCTAACGGCACCTTGGCAAAGCCGTAACCTGGTAAATCTATTAAACGTCTGTCTTCTAGGTTTAAACCAAAGCAGTTAATCAGCTGAGTACGGCCCGGTGTTTTTGATGTGCGAGCCAGTTTTCTTTGATTTGCAAGTGTATTTAACGCCGTTGACTTACCCGCGTTGGAGCGTCCTGCAAATGCCACTTCCAGGCCCTGATCAAGTGGGCATTGTGAGAGTTTTTCGGCACTTTTAATAAAATGCGCAGATTGAAAGATGGCGTCAAAGGGGGTCATAATTAGTTTTCGTCTGTTATTACTGATGATCAAAATTGAGTGCGTATCATGCCAGTTTTAGGGCCTATTTACCATGAAAACCGTCTTGTGAGTTTTATTGTTATTGTAAGGCTCTCTGTGAAGCGATTCTTTTGTTGTAAGTTTTACGTAAACTTGTTGAAATAGAAGAACTTTACACATTAGAAGTAATCGTAATTCATAGCCCAGTGTGCACAATAGCTATAACACTGATATTTTACGATTGTTAGGAGAACATTTTCATGAACAAGTTACTGTCCGTTTTACTTTTCACCTTGCTGTTACCTTTTAGCGCTATGGCGGCTGATTACAGTGACGGCAATGGTTACACCACCATTAAAAACCCTGTACGCACTGAAGATCCAAATAAGATCGAAGTAGTCGAAATTTTTTGGTACGGCTGCCCACACTGTTACAGCTTAGAGCCAATTACCCTTGCGTGGGCTGCTAACGCTCCTGAAGATGTAGATTTTAAATTCATGCCTGCCGTATTTGGCCGTGGTTGGGTGGATCATGCTAAAGCCTTTTATGTGGCAGATATTCTTGGTATTGAAGAAGACATTCGTGCTGATCTATTTAACACTATTCATCAAGAAGGTAAGCGTATGAACTCTGAAGACGCCTTAGCCAGCTTTTTTGTCAAGCACGGGGTCAATGAAGATGAATTTCATAAGCTGTACAATTCCTTTGCCGTTAACAGTCGTTTAAAGCAAGCTGATGCTAAAATAAGAGCATACGGAGCTCGCGGTGTTCCTGGCATTATTGTTAATGGCAAATACATGGTGACGGCACAAACTGCTAACGGAAATAACAATATTTATAAAGTGGTCGATTTCTTGATTGAGAAGGAACGTAACCTATAAGGCTCGTTCATAAGGAGCAAGTATGACGGAATCCTCAAACGAAAAGCTGGTTGAGGCGCTTAGAAAAGCCGTATCACGCACTAGCATGCTAGCTGAGGGAAATGACCCTGAGCTGGATTCCGTTGTACGCCAGATTCGACAAAAGATCTCCAAAACAGAAGATGCCAAGGAAATTCAGCATGCTTTAAGCCAAGCAGAACCTTTTATATTAAAAAGTGATACAGCTCGTTTAAATCGAGCCAAGCAAGTGAGAGACACCCTTCACGATCTAATGGATTTATTAGAACAGCAGCCCAATTCTGTTCCACTCAATGGTAAGCGCAAGCTTGAGACCATGATACGAAGCCACTGGGAAGCCCCTTGCCATTGGCCAGAAATATTCCAAAATTACTTTGAACTTGCTGAGGCAACCCTTAATAACAAAGCTCCAGCAGATCGAAGCAGAACTCCATTTTTTCAGAAGTTTTTTAATCGTACGGAAGGCCCGAAAAAGCAGGGTAGCGAACTGGACGTGACACTCGAGATCGGCAATTTATTCGCCAACCTTATGAAGAACCTGTCATTACCAGAACAGTACGACCAAGATCTTGAGCAACTTCAGTATTCTTTTAGCTCGAACCGAGATTTAGCTCGACTCCCCAAACTGCTTAATGAGGCCGTTAGTCTGATCATGATCGCCATAGGCGATACCCAACGGGGACTAACTAACTATTTAAACCAGCTTAACGACCAATTGGCCAGTATTAATCAATCAATTGTTAGCAGCTATAAAAAACAACGCACTCTTTCTAAGAGCCGTGAAAACTTTGATCAACAGTTAAGAGAGCAAGTAACAAATACCAGCAAGGATGTAAAAAGCGCAAGTGACTTAGAAAGTCTGAAGCAACTCATCGATCAGCGCATGGCAGCCATTACTGACACCATGGTAAAATACCGCAGCCAAATGGACAGCCAAGAAAAGCAAGCAAATCAATCTATTGCCTTGTTAAAGAATAAGGTTAATTTCATGGAAAAAGACGCCTCAGTATTGCGTACCATGCTGCAAGAACAGCTTGCTCAAGCAACAACAGATGCCCTCACCCAGCTACCGAACCGAGCCGCTTATCAAGAGCATATTCAGCTTTTACTGCAAAATATGAAATCATCTGACCTTAAGCTCTGTATTGCCGTATGTGATATTGATTTCTTTAAAAGTGTCAATGACTCTTATGGCCACCTAGCTGGCGATAAGGTTCTCCGCTTGGTACCTAGGCAAATCCGTAATGCGCTCAGCAAATCAGACCTCATGTTTCGCTATGGTGGCGAGGAATTTATCATCATTTTCCCTAGCACTACTTTGGAGCAAGCAGCGAAAAAAGCCGAAAGTGTACGTCTCGAAGTCGAAAAAACGCCATTTAACATGGAGGGGGAGCCTGTTTCGGTTTCCGTTTCCATTGGTGTAGCCGAGGCGCGACAAAATGAAGTGCCTGATGAATTGTTCGCTCGCGCAGACAAACAACTCTATTTAGCCAAAGAGAATGGCCGTAATAAAGTAATGATTGACCGTTAACTGAAACAAAGCTGTATGCGTATTTTACTGTGCCAGTTACAATAGTAGAAATTAGAGAATAATCGGTTACTGCAACCGCTTTTAGGATGATCCAGTTTATGCAAGAAGACCAAAACAAGACCACTCACTTCGGTTATAAAGAAGTGCCTACAGAAAAGAAAGTTGAAGCTGTTGCGCAGGTCTTTCATTCCGTTGCTGCTAAGTACGACATTATGAATGACCTAATGTCTGGTGGCGTCCACCGTCTTTGGAAGCGTCATACTATTAGTCAATCTGGCGTACGAGCAGGACAAACGGTTCTTGATATCGCTGGAGGCACAGGTGACTTAACGCTCAAGTTTTCCCGTTTAGTTGGAAGCCAAGGACAAGTCATTTTAGCTGACATTAACGACTCTATGCTGAAGGTAGGCCGAGATAAATTGGCCAACCGCGGAGTAGTAGGAAATGTTAAGTTCGTGCAAGCGAATGCCGAAGAACTGCCGTTCCCTGATGACACATTTGACTGCATCACGATTGCCTTTGGCTTGCGTAATGTGACCGATAAATCAAAAGCTTTGGCTTCTATGTACCGTGTACTGAAACCAGGTGGCCGTTTATTGGTACTGGAATTTTCAAAACCTGAGTCCGAGATGCTATCACAGGTTTATGACCAGTATTCTTTCCGTCTGCTACCAACAATGGGTAAATTGATTGCCAACGACGCAGAAAGCTACCGTTATTTAGCTGAGTCCATTCGTATGCACCCGGACCAGGAAACCTTAAAAGGCATGATGGATGAAGTGGGCTTTGAACGCACGAGCTTTCAAAATCTCACTGGTGGGATCGTTGCCCTTCACAAAGGCTTTAAGTTTTAACCATGTTTAAAAGTGCGTCGCGTTTTCTTCGTATTGCATACACCCTAGTACGCTACCGTTTGGATGCGTTTATTCCGTTTCACTTACTACCTTGGTATTTACGCTACAGCTTAGGCCTGTTGTGCTCTATTGGTGCAAGCAAAGCGAAACAACATCGAGCGGAGAACTTACGCCTAGCATTGGAGTCATTAGGGCCAATTTTTGTTAAGTTTGGACAAATCCTTTCAACTCGCAGAGACCTTTTAGAAGATGACTTGGCAGACGAATTGGCGAAGTTACAAGACAAGGTCCCGCCTTTTCCAGGGGAAGTGGCTCAGCAGATCATCGAAAAGGATTTACAACAGCCTGTAGCACAACTATTTGCCCAATTTGATGTTACACCACTTGCCTCTGCCTCGATTGCTCAAGTTCATACCGCCACACTTCATGGCGGCGAAGAGGTTGTCGTAAAAGTCATTCGCCCTGGTATTGAAAAAACCATACGCCAAGACCTAGGGCTACTTTACAGCTTGGCTCACATGGTCGCGAAGCTCAGTGCTGATGGCCGAAGATTACGCCCAGTAGAAGTAGTAACTGACTACGAATACACCATAATGGATGAGCTGGACTTAGCAAAAGAAGCGGCAAACACAGGGCTTTTACAACGAAATTTCACTGATTCAGAGCTCCTATATGTACCTCAAGTCTATTGGGACTATTGCCGCCGTAACGTCATGGTAATGGAGCGCATTGCTGGGATACCAGTTGCTGACATAACCGCTCTTAATGCTGCCGGTACTGATATGAAGTGCTTGGCAGAACGAGGCGTGGAAATTTTCTTCACGCAGGTTTTTTCCCACAGTTTTTTCCATGCAGACATGCACCCTGGTAACATTTTTGTTGATGTTAGCAACCCGCAAAAGCCAAAATACATGGCCATTGACTGCGCAATTATGGGGAGTTTGGACGACTCTGATAAAAGCTACTTGGCTCGTAACTTGCTTGCTTTCTTCACGCGAGATTACCGTAAAGTAGCTGAACTCCATGTAGAAAGTGGCTGGGTACCTAAGGGAACTCCTGTTCATGCTTTCGAGTCCGCGATTCGCAGTGTTTGCGAACCAATGTTTGCCAAGCCACTGAAAGACATTTCATTTGGGCAAGTTTTATTGGGGCTCTTTCAGACCGCTAGGCGCTTCAACATGGAAGTGCAGCCGCAATTAGTTTTACTTGAAAAAACCCTGTTAAATATCGAAGGGTTAGGACGCCAGCTTTATCCAGACTTGGATTTATGGGTTACAGCAAAACCGTTTTTAGAGCGCTGGATGCATGAGCAGGTTGGCCCGAAACGAGTCGTTGAAGAAGTTCGCAAACAAGCTCCTGAATGGGCTGGACAACTGCCCCAGATTCCGAACTTGGTATTTACAGCATTACAGCAAATATCTCAGCAACAAGAGAGCATGCAGGCCCAGACTCAAGCAATCGAAAAGCTCAGCAAGAGGCTAAAGAAAAATCATAAAAATTTACCATTTAAGCTATTAGGCTTGGTAAGTTTAGGAGCGGCTTGGATCACGACAGATCCGGCTTCATTGGAACATTTAAGAAACGTTGACTTAATGAATGCAGGCTTGTTTTTGATTGGTTTGTATCTGCTTGTATTAAAACCGTAACATTTGAGAGATTATAATGAACACTGATGTATTGGCAGAACTCGCCGCCACTCTAGAACAGCGTAAAAGCGCTGCCGCCGACTCTTCATATGTCGCCAGTCTACACGCAAAAGGTCTGAATAAGATTCTTGAAAAAGTCGGAGAAGAAAGCGTTGAGACCATTATTGCCGCTAAAGACGCTGTTGCCTCAGGGGATAAATCAGATTTGGTTTATGAAACAGCGGATCTTTGGTTTCACACGCTAGTCATGTTATCGCATTTAGATCTTGGCCCTGATGCTGTACTAGAAGAGTTGGCACGTCGATTTAACTTATCTGGCCTAGAAGAAAAAGCCAGTCGCACGAAAAAGTAGGAGAAATTTATGTTAGGTGGAATCAGTATTTGGCAATTGCTTATTGTTTTAGCCATTCTTGTTCTTATTTTCGGTACCAAAAAACTGAAAAACTTGGGTTCTGATCTAGGTGGCGCAGTGAAGGGTTTCAAGGAAGCGGTAAACAAAGAAGATGACGAAGAAGCCAATAAAACCGCACAGAATAAAGTGATCGACGTTGAGCACAACGTTGATAAAAACGATAAGAGCGCTTAAACCGTGTTCGACATAGGTTTTTCTGAACTGCTTATTGTTTTTGTGGTGGCGCTCTTGATTTTGGGCCCTGAGCGTCTCCCCCATGCAGCTAAGACAGCAGGACTTTGGATTCGTAAAATTCGCCGTAGCATTAACTCAGTACAAAGAGAGATTAATGCTCAGCTTGATGATGAAGAAATGACTCGCAAGCTAATGGAAACAAACAAGAAAGCACTTGCTGAGGAAGCTCTCACAGAGAACACAACTCTTTCAACTGCTAAGGCTATAAAAAAAGAGGCTGATCAAAGTGGCGAGTCGGCGCAGAGTGCAGAAAAGGTCATTCAGAATACCATCACGCCTTTGCCAGAGAAAGAACCCGTTGTCGTTCAAAATGAGCCGCTGCAATCGCATGAACAAGCTGTGAGCGACAAACAAAACGCTAGTTAATTATTCTTCTATCCTGTTTTTGAGCAAAATACACTATGGAATCAGCAAAACAACAAGCCCCTCTTGTTTCTCATCTTGTGGAGCTAAGAAATCGTTTATTAAAAGCGGTCTTGGTGATTCTGCTGCTTTTTGTTGGAATGTACGCTTTTGCCAATGAACTGTACCTACTCGTTTCTGAACCTTTGCGCTTGTTACTGCCTGAGGGTAGCTCGCTGATTGCGACTGAGGTTGCTTCTCCCTTTTTAGCGCCACTCAAATTAACCTTTGCCGTTGCCGTCTTAATATCTGTACCTTTCACTCTTTATCAGGCCTGGTCTTTTATTGCTCCGGCCCTTTATAAAAATGAAAAGCAAATTGCCATTCCATTGCTCATTTCCAGTATTTTCTTATTTTATGCAGGGGTCTTATTTGCTTACTTTGTTGTTTTGCCGCTCATTTTTGGTTTTTTTACCACTGTGGGGCCAGGTGAAGTGACCGTGATGACCGACATTAACAACTATTTAAATTTTGTCCTTAAACTGTTTTTTGCATTTGGGATAACCTTTGAAATTCCTGTTGCCACTTACCTCATGATTAAAGCTGGTGTAACCGATGTTGCCAGCTTGTCAAAGAAGCGCCCATATATTTTCCTGGGTTGTTTTGTCATTGGCATGTTGATCACCCCCCCTGATATTTTCTCACAAACCCTGCTTGCCATTCCCATGTGGCTGCTTTTTGAAATTGGCTTGATTGCTGGCCGAACCGTTAAAGCCGAAGACGAGCAATCGTAGGCACAAAGAGAACCTGACGCCGAGGGCAAAACCCTCGTGTTACACCTATTAAATTCAACGCCGGTCCAATCATGGGCGCTGCGCACTCAACGGCGCATTACGGCCTTCGGCCTAACGGCGCCCTACGATTGACGGTGCATAATTCCAATGGGGTTGATGATTCCACGATTCGATACCAATGGATTTGGCGATGACATCGTATAACGCCGATTTGGTTTGGTTCAATCATGGGCGCTGCGCGCCCAACGGCGCATTACGGCCTTCGGCCTAACGGCGCCCTACGATTGACGGTGCATAATTCCAATGGGGTTGATGATTCCACGATTCGATACCAATGGATTTGGCGATGACATCGTATAACACCGATTTGGTTTGGTCCAATCATGGGCGCAGCGCACCCAACGGCGCATTACACCAATGGGGTTGGCGATGATATCGCATAACACCGGTTTGATTTGGTTTCATT
>NZ_BAAGVX010000038.1:410128-410430 GCF_054780655.1 Marinomonas epiphytica | reverse complement strand
CATTACGGCCTTCGGCCTAACGGCGCCCTACGATTGACGGTGCATAATTCCAATGGGGTTGATGATTCCACGATTCGATACCAATGGATTTGGCGATGACATCGTATAACACCGATTTGGTTTGGTTCAATCATGGGCGCAGCGCACCCAACGGCGCATTACGGCCTTCGGCCTAACGGCGCCCTACGATTGACGGTGCATAATTCCAATGGGGTTGATGATTCCACGATTCGATACCAATGGATTTGGCGATGACATCGTATAACGCCGATTTGGTTTGGTTCAATCATGGGCGCTGCGCA